>JBCCQO010000142.1:0-8063 GCA_039024595.1 Pseudomonadota bacterium
ATCAAATTCACCTGCGCCCTCCCTACTTAGTCTTTGTCGCCAATGAGCACCGACCAAGTTACGCCAAGACTGGCCTCGGACTGGTTCACTGGCGAAGGGAGTTTTGCGCCGGCCAGTTGCGCTTGAGTGACGATGCCATCGATTTGGGTCTTCCTGACATGGACATTGCGGCGGCCAGAGCTGCAGGCGTTAATTCGCTTTTGGTAGGCACAGCGCAGATTGGCGGCGCGATCGACCCCAGGTGGCAGGTAATTTTTGAAACAGCGCTCGATGCAGGCATGGATATCGTCGCTGGTCTGCACCGCAAACTCGCGTCCATCGCTAGTCTTAAGGAGCGTGCAGAAGCGAATCATACAAAACTAGTAGATGTTCGTACCCCGCCACGGGAGCTCCCGGTAGGCACTGGTGAGAAACGAACCGGACGACGCCTGCTGACCGTCGGTACCGACTGCGCGTTAGGAAAAAAGTACACCGCTTTGTATCTCGAGCGTGCGCTAAAGCATCAGGGGCTGGACGCCACCTTTCGCGCGTCAGGTCAAACGGGAATCATGATTGCGGGTGAAGGTATTCCGATTGACTGCGTAGTTGCCGACTTTATCTCCGGTGCTGCGGAGTGCCTGTCCCCGGCCAATAGCCCATCGCATTGGGATGTCATTGAGGGACAGGGAAGTATTTTTCATCCAGGCTACGCTGCAGTAACACACGGGTTGTTGCTGGGATCTCAACCGGATGCGTTCGTTGTTTGCCACGCAGCTGGGCGGAAGCGCATCTCCGGCTGGGACGGGTTTCCGCTTCCGAGTATTGGCGAGGTTATAGAGCGAACAATTAGCATCGGTGCGCAGGTGAACCAGGACATTCGCTGCGTTGGATTAAGTGTAAATTGCAGCGCCTTGGCCGAGGCCGATCGGCGCCCCTATCTGGATACGCTAGAAGACCGCTACGGCTTGCCGGCGACTGATCCAGTAGCAGAGGGAATAGACGGACCAATCCGCTTAATCAGCGGACTCTCTTTGGCTTGTTAGATGAAGACCATAAAATCGATCGTATGGCTTACAACGGTTGAACGAGACTATGCCGCGCTAGTGACATCTGCTCAGTCCCTGAGTTGAGAGCTTTGGTTCAGGGCTTTATTGAACGAAGTCCATCAGGAAGCGGTTGAGACGCTGAAGCTGCCAATCAACCTGCGTCTACGAACTCGCGTACTAGTGGTGGCTCTGCTAGGCAAAGCACAGACGCGGGAGTGACAAACTCGCTTTGCTCTTGGCCCTGTACCTGGCGTTCGGGCCGAGACAACAGCGCCCTACGCAGATTGGAGCGCCAGGCAATCGCAAAGGCGACTGCCCTGCCGTTTACAGTAATTTGATGGGTAGTACAGCCGCTCAGAAAAGTCGTTGATCCAGCCACGTTGGGATCGGATTGCAGCTGCCAATACAAACGCCATCGATCCGGCAACAGCCAACGCTTTTCGAGCACCAAATCATTCACATGTAGGTCTGTTGAAACGCAGCGTACGATCGGGATACGTGTCATCACCGAATGCCCTTGCTTTTATTGTGTAATTTTTTACGCGTAAGCGGAGCTCTTTGGATTGCAATTCACGCTTGAAGAACTAGGGGCTGGACCCGAGCGATCCCCTTCTCTATGGTGCATCGCAACCAAAACTGGAGTGACTAATGGACAACTTCGAAGACACGGTGGGTTTCATCACAGGTGGCGCGGCCGGTATCGGCCTTGGTGTAGCAAAGGCTCTTGGACAACGCGGTATGACCGTTGTTTTGGCCGATGTAGAACAAAACACCCTTGCGCAAGCGGCAAATGACTTGGAGTCCGTGGGTATCAGGGTGGAGACAGAAGTCCTCAATGTGGCGGACGCTGACGCCTACGCCGAGGTCGCTGAGCGAGTTTTCTCGCGTCATGGAAAACTAAACTTCTTGTTCAATAACGCGGGAGTTGCCTGCCCTTCTCCCGCAACAGGCACCAACTTTGACGACTGGCGTTGGGTAGTAGATGTCAACCTAATGGGAGTGGTCTACGGTGTTGAATTGTTCTTACAGCGAATGTTGGACAGCGGAGAGCCTGGCTACATCATCAATACCGCCTCCCTCGCTGGACATATCGCAAGCCCCCAACTTCTCTCTTATACGGCAACCAAGTTTGCAGTCGTGGGCTATACGGAAGGGCTTCAGGCTGCACTTGCCGAATCGCCGATTGGCGTTTCGCTTCTTGCGCCGGCTTGGGTTAAAACCGGTATAGCCCACAGCGTGCGCAATCACCCTTCGGAGACAATGGCTGCAAAAGGTAATGAAGAGAACCCGCTTTCTAAACTCATTGATGAGCAGGGAATCTCGGTCGACGAGGTTGCAGAGCGGGTTTTGGAATGCATGGCGAGTGAAACCTTGCACATTTTCACCCATCCCGAATTTTGGACGTTTATCGATGAGCGCATGGCCAGAATTCGCGGTGACCATGCGCAAATCCTTTGAGCTAGTGAAAACCTAGGCCAGACCTCGCATGTCGTGGCTGAAGCTGTTACTGCGCTCGACGGTCCTGGCCTTTCTTGCCAGCGTTATCGCGCTGATCGTCGTCGGCCTGCACAATGGTCGCCAGCCATCATCCGGGTCTCAGGTGATGAGCCAAAGTAACGGAGCAAACCACGCCTCTTTCGTTCAGCCAGCTAAGCTTTCCCATGGCGATCGGCACAAGGCGGATCGAGATTTTCTGAGGCGCTATCAGCAAATTCTTGGTTGTGGCCGACCCAAGAATCAGCAGACGGATCCAGGCTATTTGACCACCGCATACCAGTGGCGTGACGAAGCGGGAGTTATGAACTTTTCCGACCAGCCGCCTGAGCTTAGCGCCGCTGCGCCAACTCTCATTGACAGCGGCGCTCGGGAATTCTTCATCACCATTAAGGCGGAAAGCGCCGCTCTACCCGAGGCCCTCGAGGGAAGCCTGCGCGCCGGGGCGAAGCGAACTTACGATCAGTGGCATAGCTGGCTTGGGCAAGAAGCCTTAGTACGGTCTCACATCAATTTGCGCTTCATCGGCGATCAGCAGTCTTTCAATCACCTCTACGGCGACGCTCACAAGAGCATGCGAGCGATTGGTTTCTACCGTATGCGCACTAACGAGGCCGTCGTGCTGTATTCAGAACCGTATCGTGCCCTAGCGCAAGCGACCGCGTTTCACGAAATGTCACACCTTATTACCGCGTGGCATTTAGGGCCGACACCGCCTTGGTTAAACGAAGGGATCGCAGAGTACTTTGAAACGCTGCAAGTGCAGTGGCAAGGCGCGAAATTCAACGCTAGCAGACAACATCTTAGGCTCCTAGCTGAGCGCGGCATAATCGATCTAGACGAACTGCTGAGTTTAACCGGCGATACCTGGGCTACCCGCGACGCCTACTGGCACTATGCGAACGCCTGGGCACTCGTTGCCTTTCTACAGCACTCAGATCGAGGAAGGCAAACCCTAAGGGCCGTCGTGCGTGAAGCCCATGCTACTCGCTGTGATGGAGAGGCCGATATTCGCGGACCTCTCCTTACCTACCCCGGTGGTCTCAGCCAATTACATCAAGAGCTGAGCGACTGGGTGAGAGAGAAAAACACAACGCAGGCGTAGCAGCGCGCATCGACCTCCGCAGCCAGCTCTAAGCAGATTCAACCTCGAAGGTTACACCGGCGTTTTCGTGCAGACGTTTTCGCAAGGCTGCACCCATTACCGCAGCGGCGGTGAAACAGCCGCCCCCCGCATTGGGCGTCTCAGCTAGGCAAACGGCAGCTTCGGCGATCATCTTCGCGGTGGAACCGTATCCTGGGTCCATATCACCCTTCACTCGAATATCGATCCGATTGCCATCGTCGTCGGTCCCGATGTAGAGGATGTCGTAGAAACCAGCCTCGCGCTGCTCCTTAGTCGGACCCTCCCCTGGCTTTAGCGTCATATCCAATGCCATGCCTTGGTCCGCATTTTCCGGCGCGGGCTTTTCCGTACCCATAGACAGCATCTCGTCATAGACCAAATTCTCACCGTACCTATGACCCAGAAGCTGATTCGAGCGATGAACGTTCTTTGAGTTAATGGTCGCCATGACAAAAGGACCGGCCCAAGTGCCAAGATCCTCATCAAACGTAATTTCGTTTCCGGTAGGTTGCTCCGGACCCTGAAAGCCAGTGGTCAGAACAAACGGATTGGTTAAATCGGCGAATAATGCCGGGTCTTCTTTAACAGCAGCCATGGTTGCGGTAAACGAAGCAATCGTTCCTCCGGAGGCGGTACCTGCTATTTCTTGTACACGCCCGCGAACGCGAGGTAAGGGTCTGCCTAGCCGTTCGATGGCTTGTTCTTGTAAATAGTGCACGCCAAGATCAGAAGGCAGTGAATCAAAGCCACAGGAAAACAAGATTCGTGCGCCACTCTCCGCAGCCATCGCTCCGTAGGCTTGGTCCATGTCCCGCGACCAGAGCGATTCTCCGCTTAAGTCTACGTAATCCGTGCCCAGACGCGCACAGGACTCCACCACCGTGGTTCCGTACTGCTGATAAGGCCCCGCCGTCGTAAGAATGACGCGAGTACTAGCCACCATCTGATCGATCAATTCCTTGTCGTTACTGTCTGCGACCACCAGCGGTAGAGAACTGTCGAGACCAAGTTCGTCGCGAACACTCGCTAACTTATCTGCGCTGCGCGCGGCCATTCCCCACTTCAAGGCTCCATTAATACCGTAGCGCTGGTTTAAATACTCACAAACCAGGCGGCCGGTAAAACCAGTCGCTCCGAAAACCAGAATGTCGAAGGTGCGAGATCCATCCATAACTTCTTCCTATCGTTGTATTTTTGTTTATTAATTCTAGGCTTTTAAAGATTGTAAGCTTTAAAGGTTCTAAGCTTTAGAGGCTCTAAGCTCTAAAGAAGAATGCCCATTTCGTGCAAACGGACTCTTTGAAGCGATTAGCGGTATCCGAACCGCGCCATTTTAGCCTCTTGCCTATCCGAGTTCCTATTTACGCGCTAATGGACTAATCGAGTTCCTTTGATCTGCGCAGCTCGGTCAGTAAGCCGTTACTGGCCTGCTCCACCAGATCAAGCACTGTTTCAAAGCCATCGCCAGAACCGTAGTAGGGGTCAGGAACTTCGTCAGTGGGAGCTGTCGGCGCATAGTCTAGGAAAAGAGAAACGACGCTGCTTGAATCGTCCGGCTTTAGCGAACGCAGCTCTTGAAGATTTGACCAATCCATCGCCAAGACATAGTCGAACTCAAAGAAATCCTCGCCGCGTACCTGCCGTGACCTGATCGCAGACAGATCATAACCGCGCCGCGACGCCGCATCCTGCGCGCGAATGTCCGGTGGTTCACCCGTGTGCCATGCACCTGTGCCCGCTGAATCAACACGTATAGTTTCGGCTAAGCCGGCTTTTCGCAAGGTTGACCGAAACACCCCTTCGGCCGTGGGTGATCGGCAGATGTTGCCCAAGCATACAAACAGTACAGAACTCATCGGTACTTCCATCGCTCCAACTTAAGGACTTCCACTCTTCATTGTCAGCGGAGCGCCGATCATACGCGCGATTGGCTCGGTTCGCTGTTCGAGCGATTACTAAAACCTAGAAACTAACTAACCCATAAACTAACTAATAAAGGTGACCCGAATCAGCAGTAACTTCGGTTACTATTCCATCATCACTCACCCGAACATTATTGCTAAGGAACGAAAGCGAGTCATGGCCAAGATTCAGATCGTCATAGGATCAGTCACAGGAACCGCAGAAGGCGTTGCCGATTTTATAAAAGACGAACTAGACAGCGAACACACAATCGACACTAATGTTGATACCACCGTTGATGACCTAGTCCGCGACGACGGAGAGCTTTTGCTGTTTTGCACTTCGAACACGGGCTGTGGCGATTTGCCGGACAATATCTATCCCCTCTATGAGGATCTTCGCGAAACTCCGCCAAAGATCGCTGGCCGCAAGTACGCGCTGATCAACATCGGCGACAGCTCTTTTCCGACCTTCGGTGAAGCGGGAGTAGCGCTGGATGAGGCTCTCAAGGACATCGGAGCTGAGCCCTTGGCAGAGTCATTGCTGATCGATGTTGGCGAGGAACGCTATCCTCAGAAAATCGCACTTGAATGGGTGAAATCGATTCTTTGAGGCGAGCTAGTGCGCAGAGAACGTCAGCCGCTAAGAAGGTGAGGCGCTCAAAAATTTCTTTCTCTGCGCGGTTTTTTTAAGATCTCCAGATCGAACGGGGTTTACCGTTCACGTTCACTGTTCTCGCAACGATAAAGATTTCAACCCGTTCGGTAGTGCTTTCTCAGAAAAGGCAACGCCAGAGCGAGGACTTCCTCTGGCATCTCCTGCTGTATCCAGTGGCCGCAGGGCAGTTCATGTACTTCCAAGTTAGGGACGAAATCACGCATGTTCTTGGTCATCGGCACCATGTCGAACTCCCCTCGAATAAATTGAACCGGTTGTTCCACGAGCTGCTCAAAACTCCCAATGGTGTGCCAGTTGCGCGTGAAGTTTCGGTACCAGTTGATCCCACCGCGGTAACCGGAACGCGCAAAACCATCGACAAAGACCTGCAATTCCTCATCGCTCATCACCGGGTCACCGGGAAGTGCATCGTTCTCGGCCATGGCGATGAAGGCCATCCCCGGCAACTCCGTTTTGGGCTGTAGCCACTGGTTCTTCTTGAAAACGTTTCGTAAGAAGACTTCGCTATTGGCTTCAAAAATCGCGTCTGCCACTCCAGGTTGGCGGTTGAAATGGACCATGTAAAAGTCGCTTCCTAGCATCTGCTCCCAGAAGCCAATCCATTCGGTAGGCCCTCTCTCCATAAACGGCACGCTGAGATTGATAAGACCGCACAGCCGCTCTCTATGCATCATCGCCAAATTCCAAACGATGATGGCGCCCCAATCATGACCAAGGTAAAACGCCTGTTCGTGACCAAAGTGCTCGGCCAAGGCAACTAGGTCACCGGTCAGGTGTTCAATGGCGTAATCTTCAACCCGCTCCGGACAGGACGAACGCCCGTAGCCACGCTGATTGGGAACGATAAGGAAGTACCCCTCTTCCACAAGCGGCTGAATAAAATGTCGCCAGCTGTAAGCATGCTCAGGCCAGCCATGACTGAGAACCAACGGTCGACCCGTTGGGTCGCCTGCGGTGAACACCTCAAGTTCTACTCCGTTAACGGGGATTAGCTGCCCTTCTGGAAAATCCATCGCTATGACTAAGCCTTACATCGAATTAATCGGGGAAGTGGGTAAACGGAAATAATACGTTCGGTCCTAGTCCAAACCCAACAGCGCTAGCTTCGGTTCCGTAAGACTGGATAGCACCAGGCGCCCATCGGGAAGGTCCGTAGCCCCCGTTGTATTCGCATAGGTGCCGGCTGGATCTTGAAGGTTTGCCAAGACCTTTCCCTCTTCATCGATCCGAAGCACGAAGCTGTAGCGGAGAGGGCCGGGCCGTGCGAATTCAGGCAGCCTCATCACCAAGCGCCGCGCCGCCGGAGATCCCGCGAGATCATCCATTGCCTTCGACCTGGGACTGACGATCCCAACCCAAAAGCTGCCGTCCGCCATTCGATTGATGTTGTCCGGAAATCCAGGTAAATCACTGATTAAGGTGTTCCTACGACCGTAATCGGAATCGGCCAGGGAATAACGGTGCACGGAGTAGGTGCCAGTCTCATTGACCAGCAGTGCATCTCCCGAGTCGGTTACCGCGACCCCATTCGCAAAGGTCAGACCATCCGCAAACACGCGCGTGGACCCGCTGACCGGGTCATACACAAGTATGCGCCCATTGGCCGAGTGCTCCATAAGATCGAGCAGGGATGCCGCTAGCGTATCACCAGATTGCTTAGCACCGAATCGCGTCGACGCATCAGAAAAGTACACGCGCCCATCCGCTGCGATATCAACGTCGTCCGCATACAAGATCGGCGAGCCATCGTCCGTTTCGCTGGCGACAAGATCCGCTTCGCCGTTCTCACCGATGCGCACTAGACCATGGTAAGCATCAGCCACCCAGAGTACACCGTC
>JBCCQO010000143.1:0-8035 GCA_039024595.1 Pseudomonadota bacterium
GACATCGGTACGCCTGCGAGGCTCGATGAATTGAATCGGTCAGTAGAGGATAATCGATCCACTTCTACCGATTAAACCGGTTCCACGAAGCGGTAGCGGGCTGCCTCAAAGACGACGTCAAAGTAACAAAAGATCAGCCACCAGCAGTCGCAAGACAGTAGTGAGAACGCGCTACTAAGTACAAAAAGATAAAGCACCACTGAGCAAAGCATCACTAAAGAGAGCAACATGAAAGACTATCTAATAGCACCTTCCATTTTATCGGCGGACTTCGCCCGGCTGGGTGAAGAGGTTGAAGCGGTGTTGGAGGCAGGTGCAGATGTAGTCCATTTTGACGTAATGGATAATCACTATGTGCCGAACCTTACTATTGGTCCAATGATCTGTAAGGCACTGCGCGACCACGGCGTGACCGCACCGATAGACGTTCACTTAATGGTGAGTCCCGTGGATCGGTTGATCGGTGACTTTGCAGAAGCTGGGGCAAGTTACATAACCTTTCACCCGGATGCATCAACACATGTTGATCGCTCGTTGCAGCTGATCAGAAATGCCGGGTGTAAGGCGGGTTTGGTATTCAACCCCCACGTTGGTCTAGAAGCGCTCACCTATGTCTTGGATAAAGTCGACATGGTGCTGTTGATGTCGGTGAATCCGGGCTTTGGCGGCCAGGCGTTCATCCCATCAACGATCGGAAAGCTCCGTGAAGCGCGCAGTTTGCTGGACGAGGCAGGTCTCGATATACGCCTTGAAGTAGATGGTGGTGTCACGCCCGCCAATATTGCAGAAATAGCCGCGGCTGGAGCGGATACTTTTGTTGCGGGCTCTGCGATCTTTGGTAAGGACGATTATCGCGCCGTTATCGACGAGATGCGGTCACAACTTGCAAACGTGCAATGAACGTAAGGGCTTGAGCGCCTAGTCCGATCTACTTTTCATTGACGTAACGCACTGTCCGAAACACCTATTACTTGTGCCGCGTTTTTGCTTGAATCTTTCGCATTAACGCTGACGCTTGTGTCTTGGCTGGCGCGCGTTACAATAAGGCGATGAACGTTGCACTGACACTTCCTGCTCGATCTGCTTCGAGCGATCACGGCATCCGAGAGTATTCTCGTTGGCGATGGTGATTTCTTGGGCCCGTTCGCGGTCCTCAATCACAGAACTTGTTTAAGCGTTTTTAAAGACTCGTTCTTGAAGTATCGGTCTCTGAGCTTCAGCTGTACCTAAGACAAGCCTAAGCGCGACCTAAACAGCTCACTGACCATCGCCAGTTACTCGCAGTCCTCTGGCTGCAACGTTCAGGACATCGCCATGAATTACACTGATACCACTGCTCTAGCCGAGCTCGCTGCCCAAGGTTTTAATCGGGTACCCGTGCACCGAGAGGTGCTCGCGGACTTCGAAACACCCCTATCGACCTACCTCAAACTAGCGGCGGGTCCCTACTCTTACTTATTCGAGTCCGTAGAGGGCGGAGAAAAGTGGAGTCGTTATTCGATCATAGGTCTACCCTGCAAAGAGAGTATCCGCGTATTCGGCAATCGGATTGAGCTATGGGAGGGCAATGATCTCAAGGATGAGATGACCAGCGAGGATCCCCTTTCATTCATAGAGTCGCTGCAAGCCGATATACGCAGTCCCGAGGTTCCTGAGCTTCCGATGTTCTTCGGAGGTCTCGTGGGTTTTTTCGGTTACGACACGGTTCGCTATGTGGAGCCAAAGCTGCGCGCTAGCTGCCCAAAGGATGAACTCAAAACCCCTGACATTTTGCTAATGGTGTCTGATGAGGTCCTGGTCTTTGACAATCTTGCCGGAACGCTAAAGATCATCGTAAATGCAGATCCTGGGAACGAGGAGGGGGTACGCCGTGCAGAAGCAAGAGTCGACGAGCTCATTGCGCTCCTAGCCTCCACTTCCGTAGAGCCGCTACCACCCGTGTCTCTGCAGGGTGCGAACGGCGATGCTTTGCAAGCGCTGGCTAAGCGGAGCATGAGCCAGAGTGAGTACGAGGACGCAGTGCGCCGTGTGAAAGACTACGTGCTTGATGGCGACGTTATGCAGGTGGTGCCCGCGCAACGGATGAGCGTGCCCTTCACCGCTCCACCACTCAATCTCTATCGAGCTCTGCGTAATCTTAATCCATCCCCTTATCTGTTCTACCTTGACTTGAATGATTTCCACGTCGTTGGATCTTCACCGGAAATCCTCGTACGGGCTGAACGAGGTAAAGTCACCGTACGGCCCATCGCTGGCACCCGCCGTCGCGGACGAACGCAAGAGGAAGACCGAGAGCTTGAGGCGGATCTGCTCGCCGATCCAAAAGAGCTCGCCGAGCATCTGATGTTGATTGATTTGGGGCGTAACGATGTCGGGCGTATCGCACAAAGCGGTAGCGTGCAGCTGACGGAGAAGATGGTGATCGAACGCTATTCTCACGTTATGCACATTGTTTCGAATGTGGAGGGAGACCTGCTTTCCGGCTGTACTGCTATAGACGCACTGCGCGCTGCGCTACCTGCCGGTACGCTCAGCGGGGCCCCCAAAATCCGCGCTATGGAAATCATAGACGAACTAGAGCCGGTAAAGCGGGGAATCTATGGCGGAGCTGTTGGCTATCTTTCTTCTTCCGGCAATATGGATACGGCGATAGCGATTCGGACCGCAGTTGTTAAAGACGGCACCTTGCACGTCCAAGTAGGCGCGGGCGTTGTGGCCGATTCTGTTCCCAGTTCCGAGTGGCAGGAAACGCTGGACAAAGCGCGAGCGTTGTTGCGCGCCGCGGCGATGGTCGCCGCCGGTGACGGCGTTGTGGCCATGTCTTCGCAAGGGTCTTCGCAAGGGTCTGCGAATGAGTCTGCGAAAGAGGCTTCGAGCGAATCCGCGCACACCGCTGATGAGCCAGCTCAAGTCGGGGAGGGCCTGTAATGTTGTTAATGATCGATAACTACGATTCCTTCACCTACAACGTGGTTCAGTACCTGTCAGAACTTGGCGCCAGCGTCCATGTCATTCGCAATGACGAACTCGATCTCGATGAGATTGAGGCCCTGGCACCGGAGAAAATCGTTATCTCTCCCGGGCCTTGTACCCCCAATGAAGCGGGTGTTTCGATGGCGGTCATTGAGCGTTTCGCTGGCGAACTTCCCCTGCTTGGGATTTGTCTGGGGCATCAAAGCCTGGGACAAGTCTTTGGTGGCAGAGTGGTTCGAGCGCAGACGGTCATGCACGGTAAAGTCTCGGACATCCACCATAATGGCAGCGGAGTTTTCCGCAATTTGCCGTCGCCGTTTGTCGCAACCCGGTATCATTCGCTGGTAGTCGATCGAGACAGCTTGCCAGACTCTTTTGAGGTTACCGCATGGACGGTCGATGAGTCCGGGGCGGTGGCTGAAATTATGGGTCTTCGCCACAAAACATCGGGCGCAGAAGGCGTCCAATTCCATCCCGAGTCTATCCTCAGCGAACATGGACACGCTTTGCTCGAGAATTTTCTGGCCATAGACAAGCCCGACCCCGCAAAAGAGGTTCTTTAACTCATGGACATTCAAAAGGCTCTAGCTAGCGTCGCCGATGGCGAAAACCTAGGCTTTGACGCAATGGCGGCGGTCATGCGCGTGATCATGTCCGGCGATGCTACCGATGCACAAATCGGTGGCTTACTCATGGCTTTGCGCATAAAGGGCGAAACTATTGAGGAGATCGCGGGCGCTGCCTCAATAATGCGCGAACTCGCTACGCCAGTTCGACTCAACGTGACCGATCCCGTGGACTTGGTCGGCACCGGTGGAGACGGGGCGAATCTGTTCAACGTTTCTACTGCGGCTTGTTTTGTCGTTGCCGCTGCCGGGGTTCCTGTTGCTAAACATGGGAACCGGTCTGTATCGAGTACCAGTGGAAGCTCTGACGTCCTAGAAAGTCTCGGTGTTCCCTTGGATCTTGACGCGGATCAGGTTGGCACTCTAGTGGACACAGTTGGAATCGGCTTCATGTTTGCGCCCAGCCATCATAGCGCTATGCGCTATGCCGTTGGTCCGCGGCGGGAGTTGGGTCTTAGGACGCTGTTCAATGTGCTAGGCCCGCTTACCAACCCCGCTGGCGTAGAGCGGCAGGTACTCGGAGTTTTTGAAGCAGATCTTTGTGTGCCAATGGCTCAGGCGCTGAAGACTCTGGGCAGTGTTCATGCCATGGTGGTGCACTCTGACGATGGCTTAGATGAATTGTCCGTAGCAGCACCAAGCATTGTTGCAGAGCTTCGAGACGATCAGGTTCAGTCCTTCGTACTCGATCCGCGCGATTACGATCTCCATGCTGATGACCTATCGGGCCTCACCGTGGATTCCGCCGCTGCGTCAGCGTCCATAATACGTGCCGCCCTGGGTGACGAGTCTTCTGACCCTTCCGCAGGGGAATCTTATGATGTAGACAAGGCACGGAAAATCATCGCGCTGAATGCCGGCGCGACGATCTACGTTGCCGGTAGAGCGTCTACTTTGGCGGACGGTATGGCGCAGGCGAGAGCCCTTCTTGAGAACGGTTCTGCTGCAAGCAAACTCGATGAGTTTGTTGCGGCAACGAAACGAGCCCGGGGAGCTAAGGAGAGCTAGCTCGCTCCTACCTTGCGCCCGACTTTAACATCGATTTCCAAGGCCGAAAGTGAACTCGCAATGAACACAGACGTTCCAGATACGCTGGTCAGAATTCTTACTCGGAAACGGGAGGAGGTTGACGAGCGACGAGCGAGGAAGACGATTTCTGCCTTGGAAGACGACATACTGAATGCGCCAGCACCTCGTGGTTTCGCTAAGGCGATTAGCGATCGACTTGGTGCTGGGCTGCCGGCGGTGATCGCAGAGGTAAAGAAAGCAAGTCCAAGTAAAGGTGTAATCCGAGAGCATTTTGTGCCCACGGAAATCGCTGCCAGCTACGAAAGAGGTGGTGCTACCTGCCTATCTGTTCTCACCGACGAAGACTTCTTTCTTGGTAGCGATGAATACCTACGACAAGCGCGCGCTGCCTGTAGCCTTCCAGTACTGCGCAAGGATTTTGTCATAGATCCATATCAGGTCGCCGAAGCAAGAGCGCTTGGAGCCGATGCTGTTTTGCTCATTGTTGCCGCGCTCAGCGATCAGCAGCTGCATGAATTATGCGATATTGCAGCTAGCTATCATCTCGACGTTTTGGTTGAAGTGCACGATCAAGAGGAGTTGGAAAGGGCACTACCACTTTCCCCGCCACTGCTCGGAATCAACAACCGAAATCTCCGAGATTTCACTACCAGTCTTTCGACCACGCTCGATTTGCTCGACCAAGTGCCAACAGAAAAGCACGTTGTGACCGAAAGCGCGATTCACACGCGGGAAGACGTCCACCGGATGCGTTTCGCTGGGGTGAATGCCTTTTTGGTGGGCGAGGCATTCATGCGCGCGAATGAACCGGGAGTTGCGCTAGCGGAGCTGTTCGACGACTGAGCTATGAACAGAAAGAAGACCGCCTCTGCGCCTTAGACGGACTGCTCGTTGACGCATTGCAAGTCGTCGGGTCGCAAGTTGTCGGGACACAAGTACCAGCGCCGAGCGATTGATCTAGCGAACGAAACGCAGACGCTCTAACTCGCTCGCCTGAGATCATCGCGCGTCATAGACGACGATAGTCTTTCCGGAAACTGATACAAGCCCTTCTTCCTCAAGGGCTTTTAGCACTCTTCCCGCCATTTCCCGTGAACAGCCTGCAATCTTGCCGAGCTCCTGACGCGTGATTTTGATCTGCATGCCATCCGGATGAGTCATCGCATCGGGTTGCTTACAGAGATCCATAAGCGTATGCGCGATACGTCCGGATACGTCTACAAAGGCAAGGTTTTTCAGTTTGAAGGTCGTCTTTCGAAGGCGGATGGCCATCTGTGTCGCTATCGCGAAAAGTATGTCGGGAAACTGCGCTTTGATCTTCATGAAGCGGTCGTAGGAAATCTCAGCGATTTTGCTGGCCTCCTTGGTAATCACCTCCGCGCTGCGTGCTTCGTCTTCGCTACCAAAGAGACCCATTTCGCCAAAAAAGTCTCCTAGGTTGAGATAGCTGACAACCATTTTGTGATCACCATCTTGCTCATCTTCCACCATCACCGTCACGGAACCGTCCACGATGAGGTAGAGCTTGTCGCTGAGCTCACCCTCTCGCAACAACGTTGTGCGGTTCGGGTACTCACGAATGTCGCAATAACGTAAAAATTCTTCGACATTGGGAATAGCTTGTAGAAGCTGCGGTCTCAGCATCGACACAATCTCCTCATAGGAATACCGCAAGTGTACCCGGCATCGCTGCGGAGGCAAATTGCTGATCCTTTTGCTCAGCGTTTAAAAGGGTTGCTTACACCGTTAGCCTGTCAACTCAGGCAGCTTTTAACGAAAGTAAGCCCGGTGGCTATGCTAATCTTTCGCGCCCGCATTGTTGGAGTTTTACCGTGGAAGTGACCGTAAAGTGGATGGATGGAGCGATGTTCGTCGGCGAGTCAGGCTCCGGTCACTCCGTCGTCATGGACGGTCCCCCTGATTTAGGGGGTCGCAACCTGGGGCCACGTCCAATGGAGATGCTGCTCCTTGGTACCGGCGGCTGTGCGATCTACGATGTGCTGAGCATGCTCAAAAAATCTCGGCAGGTGGTGCGCGATTGCCGGGTAGAAATACAGGCGGAAAGGGCCGATGCGGTGCCAGCCGTTTTCACTAAACTCAATATGCACTTCGTAATCAGTGGTTCGGCCTTAAAGGAGAACCATGTCAAACGAGCCGTTGAGCTGTCGGCCGAGAAATACTGCTCTGCGTCTATCATGCTCGAAGCCGCTGGCGTTGCAATGACCCACAGCTACGAACTCGTGGACGATCTTGGCGAGCACGATGCGGATTAGCGATCTCGCTCCAGCGCACGCCAGCCGATATCTTTACGGTAAGTGACATCGGGCCAGTGAATAGCCCTAACTCGGGCGTAGGCGCTGCGCTGCGCAGCCGCGAGGGTCTCGCCGAGTGCCGCTACGCAAAGGACTCGTCCACCGTTGGTAACGATCTGATCTGCTTCAAGACGCGTTCCAGCGTGGAATACCTTGCAATCGGTGCGGTCGCCGGTGTGTGGGCCTTGATCCGACTGTTCCTCATCCGCTAGACCTTGAATGACCAATCCCTTGCTATAGCCTCCTGGATAACCTCCTGCAGCCATAACGACACCTAGTGCCGGGCGTGGGTCCCAGCTGACAGTTTGTGTATCTAGTTTTCCATCCATTGCGGCCTCGCACAGCGCTAACAGATCGCTGTTGAGCCTCATCATAATCGGTTGAGTCTCCGGGTCACCAAAGCGGCAGTTGAATTCGATAACCTTTGGAGCACCGTCTGGTCCGATCATTAGCCCGGCATACAAAAACCCGACATAGGGATTGCCATCGGTGCTCATCCCTCGAACGGTGGGTTCGATAACCTCTTGCATGACTCGACCGTATACCTCGTCATCGACTACCGGTGCGGGTGAGTAAGCGCCCATACCGCCGGTGTTTGGCCCCTGATCTCCGTCTCCGATTCGTTTGTGGTCCTGGCTCGTGGCCATTGGCACGATGTTCTTTCCATCACACACCACAATAAAACTGGCTTCTTCACCTTCAAGGAACTCTTCGATGACGACTCGACAGCCTGCCTCTCCAAAGGCGTTGCCGCTGAGCATTTCGGTGACTGCTTGTTCTGCTTCCTCCAAGCTCGTCGCAACCACGACGCCTTTTCCTGCCGCAAGACCATCAGCTTTAACCACGATGGGTGCACCCTTAGCTCTTAGGTGGCTGAGGGCAGATTCTAAGTCTGTAAACGTCGCGTACGCGGCGGTTGGGATCTTGTGGCGTTCGAGAAAGTCCTTCGTGAACGCCTTAGAGCCTTCTAGCTGGGCAGCCGCTGCCGATGGCCCAAAGCAGCGGTGCTTTCGCTCCGTGAAGTAGTCGACTATCCCATCAACCAAAGGTGCTTCTGGTCCAACCATCGTAAAGGCGATATCTTGCGCCTCGACA
>JBCCQO010000144.1:0-7997 GCA_039024595.1 Pseudomonadota bacterium
AAAGCTTCGGTCGAAGCGAGGGGCCTTTGGCCTTGTGCTCGCGAATGGTGGCTACCTGAGTAAGCACGCAGCAGGTGTGTATTCAACGGCCGCACCAGAGCATTGGGAGGCAGTCGATTGCTCAGAAAGACAGTTGGAGATCGACCAGGTATCGGTGTCGTCTTTAGGAGCGATCGACGACGGCGTTGTCGTTGACGGAGAAGTTGAGAGCTTCACACTTGTTCACGGACGAGAAGGCGTGCAATACCTGACGTTGGTCGTGCGAACCGGCGGAAGTGAGGAGCGAGAGGGAAGTGAAGACGGAGTGGGCGGCCGAGCGCTGGTCAAAATAGGCGATCGGCAAAACAAGACTTTGCAGGCGATTAACGCCGGTGAGGACCCGGTGGGAAGGCCAGTGCTTTTGCGCAATGTGCCCGCTGCGGATACAGGTGGCGATGTTTTTCCGGTCTTTACTCTTTCCGAAGACATCGACTTCGATCAGCTGTTTGATCAATCTACCGCAATGCTAGTACGAGTGGGGAGCGCATAGCCAATGGCACTTCTAGACCCAAAACCGATGTTGGAAGGCGTGCGAGTCGTCGATCTCACGAGTGTAGTGTTTGGACCCTATGCGACTCAGATCCTCGCTGATTTTGGCGCTGACGTAGTCAAGGTTGAGGCACCCAGTGGTGATATTTTTCGCTACTCCACTCGACCTGCGAAGACACGCGCCATGAGCGCCGGCCATCTCGCGCTAAATCGAGGTAAGCGCTCAGTTGTGCTGGATCTTAAGGACGAGCAAGAAGTTGCCAAGATGCGGGAGCTTATTTCAGAGGCTGACGTGTTTATTCACAACGTTCGCAAGTCTGCGATTGAGCGCTTGGGCTTCGGCTATGAGGATGTCCGGCAACTTAACGACGAGCTCATCTATGTGCACTGTGTTGGCTTTGGGTCGGGCGGTGTGTATCAGGACTTGCAGGCTTACGACGATGTCATTCAAGCCGCTACCGGTACAACAAGCTTGCTGGGGCGTGTTGATGGTGATCCTCGACCTCGTTTTTTTCCGTCGTTAATCGCTGACAAAGTCGCCGGGCTGAACGCCGCCTACGCGACCTTGGGAGCGGTTATACACAAGCTAAGAACCGGGCGAGGTCAGCATATTGAGGTGCCAATGTTTGAGGCATTTGCGGCGTTTATGCTTAAAGAGCACTTGGCCGACAAAACCTTCGATCCACCGCTTGGTTCCGCGTGCTATCCGCGGCAAATCGACCCAGACCGACAGCCTTTTCCCACAGCAGATGGGCACATCGTTATTGTTCCCTATAGCCTTGGCTCCTGGGACGTAGTGTACGAGGCGTTGGGTTACCCCGAGTATTTGGACGATGAGCGTTTTTCAACCCCGCGGGAGCGCGTCAAGCATATGGAAGATCTCTATCGTGGCCTTGCGGAACGAACTCCAGCAAAAACGACTCAGGAGTGGTGCGACATTCTTCGGCCGCTGAACATTCCCTGTATGCCGGTACGCGATATTGAGGACATCCTAGACGACCCCCATCTTCAGCAGACCGGTTTTTTTCAACGCAAAGAGCACCCGTCAGAAGGGTGGTTCTACGAGATGCAAGAGGCGGCGAAGTTCTCGGATTGGTCAGCACCGGACTACGTTGGCGCACCCACATTGGGTGAGCATTCCGATTCGTAAACCTGGGGTCGACCTCAGTGGTTTTAAGCAACGGCAGTGACTTTAGCGGGTGCTGACCTGCGTTTCTCCTTAGCGGCCCTAATGTCATTCTTCGGTAGTAGGCTCGCTTCGAGTTCTTCCAGTGCCTCTGCCGCATTCACCGCAAGGCGCTGGATTCTGGGCACACTGTCTCGACAGCCAGCAAAACCAAAGCCAAAGGTGCCCGCATAGCTGTAACAGGTAATGTTAAGTGCCTGACCGTGCGTAACGCCGGATACCGGGTACATAGCTTCCAGGCGCGACCCCTGCATGTACAAAGCCTCGCTGGGACCGGGCACGTTCGAGATGTTGACATTAAAAGCCGGTCTACCATGACCATCTAGGTTGAGCATTGAGGAAAGCAGCGTCGGCGAGAGAATCATCGCCGTAAAGTTCTCAATTTCTTCCCGAGACATCTTGTTCATCATTTCTTTTGCTCGTCGCGTTGAAGCACAGATAGCCTCTACGCGGCGAACAGGGTCTGCGATGTGGGTTCCTAGATTGGCCATAATGTAAGAGACGGCGGAACCTGCGCTTTGGTCATCAGCTGGGCGCAGCGAAACGGGTATGCCGGCGATCAGCGGTTGCCCCGGAAGTTCGTTTTGATCCTTTAAAAACCTGCGCAATGCTCCAGAACTTATCGCTAAAACAATATCGTTGAGGGTGCATCCGGCCGCTTTCGCGAGCCGCTTCAAGCGAGCCAGTTCATACTGCTGGGTAGCGAAGCGCCTCTGGCTCCCGATGCGTCCGTTGAATATGGACTTCTGTGCTTGATAGGGCATGACTAAGGGATCATTCCCATCCATGCCTGCTTTCACGGTCGCGCTCAGCTGTTTGGCAACGCTATTGAAAGAGGCCACCGATCGACGTGCGCCGGCGAGGGCTCGACGCACGCGATGTTTGGTGTGACCTGCTTCCAGTAATTCTTCCGGCACAGCGGCAGACCACAAGGCGGTGAGATGGAGTTCTTTGGCGCTCTTCGACAAAGAACGCTGCAGCATACGGATGCCCGCAACACCGTCCACCAGCGAGTGATGCATCTTGAAATAGACGGCAAAGCGGCCTCCTGTGAGCCCTTCGATAAGATGGTATTCCCAGAGCGGGCGTTTAAAGTCCAGTTTGTTCGACTGGAGGCGTGCGACAAGCACGCCTAGTTCTCTCTCACCTCCGGGTGCCGGCAGGGCGAGGTGACGAACGTGGTACTCAAGATCAAGGTCGTAGGTGTGAGTCCAGGTATGGCTCGGAGAGCCGAGGCTCGGGGGCGAGTAAATCCTATTGAACGGTGAAACGACTTCGGTCGAATCTCGAAGTTGATCAACTAGCCTTGCTAGATAATCCGCTTTTGCATCCTTGGGCAGGGAAAAGATCAGCAGCGTAGACACATGCATTGGACGATCTCGATTTTCCATTGCAAGCCAGCTCAGCTCCGTCAGGTCGACGCGTTTGTTTTGATTGAACATCGTATTTCATCTCTTAAGTGGTAGATTTCAGGAAGGAAATCGTTTTATGAGCCGTCTCTGACTGGTTATTTGCCACTTATTCTTGCTGCTGAGCTCTTAACAATTCGTCAATGTATCTTTGGATCGTCTATTGATAACGATCCGTCGTTTCATGGACTTCCTCATACAAAACAGACATAATTGTTTTTATTATACAAAGTTTTTACGAGATGAAAACAAAAAGCTGCGTTAAAAGTGCGAGACAGATGCGAGAGACGCAAGAGACGCATGAGAGATGCGTAGATGTGCATAAAGTCGACTCGCAAGCGGTAGCTTTCCATCGCTCAGAGTGGGAAACCTCTGAAGTAGTCCTCCGACTCATTGCTCAGCTGCGGACCCGAGGAATCGAGGGAAGCAAGCTGCGTCCTACGATTCGGGATACCTGCGGTATAACTTGGCAATCGGCGCACAGCTGGTTCACCGGCAGAACTAAGGTACCCAGGGCCGACTTATTGGCGCGGCTAGCAAAAACTTACGATTTAGACTTGTTTTACATCCTGCTTGGGGACGATGACGGGGTAAGCTGAAAGCTTGCTTCGAAGCGAACTCCATCCAAGTCCTACTGATATCCTTTCGTGAGTCATGTAGCTGGTCACGCAGGTCATTAACGTGTCCGAGTCATGCAAGCTGAACAATAAATCTAAGTAGAGAGCGACGAAACAATGGTGCTTTTAAACGTAGAAAACCGAATCGCCACAATTACGCTAAATACGCCTGAAAATTACAATGCGCTTTCACCGCAACTCTTGACGCGGCTCGATGAAGTTCTGACCGAAATCACACGCGATGATCGCGTAAAGGTCTGCGTTTTGACGGGCGCAGGCGCCGGTTTCTGCGCCGGTGCCGACTTGTCCGGGGGACAGGGTGATCAAGAAGATCCAAGCGCACGCGCGAATGCCTCGGCCGAGGCGATGCGCGATCGCTTTAATCCGTTGATCAAGCGGTTTCTAAATCTTCCCGTTCCCACAATCGGCGCTATCAACGGTGTTGCTGCTGGAGGAGGCTTCGGGCTGGCCTTGGCTTTCGACTTGGTCATCGCTTCGCAAAACGCTTCGTTCAAATTGGTCTTCACGCCGCAGTTGGGACTAATACCGGACTTGGGCGCGTCCTGGCATGCGCCTCAAAAGCTTGGTCGAGCACGAGCGATTCCATCCGCGTTTTTCGGTGAGAGCATCTCGGCCGTAGAGGCGGTCGAGTTGGGCCTCATCTGGAAGGCGGTAACCGCTGAAGAGCTGATGGAGGAAGCCTATCGCGTGGCTACCACTCTCGCTGATGGACCGACGGAGGCGTACGTTGCGGTCAGGAAGGCGTTTGACCATGCCGGTGTTAGTACGCTTGAGCAACAGCTGGATTACGAAGCAGAAGCGCAACCAACACTCATCGCTTCCGACAACTTCTTTGAAGGGCTCATGGCGTTTAGAGAGAAACGCAAGCCGAACTTCCGTGGTGATTGATTAGCAGTAGTAGGACTGTACCAAGACCGTACTAAAATCCTTCGTGGGCTACCTTGTGATTGCCTTGTGATTGCCTTGTCATTGCCTTGCGAAAAGAAGCCCGGTAGCCGCTTTACCCGTTCACTTCGCAGTAGTAATCCAAAGACTGGAGGAAACGTCCTCGATCTCCAGCATGCAGGTAGGCGGCTTCGAAGCTATTTCGGACCAAGGCCAGGGCCTGGGGTTTATCCATGCCTAGATGTTCTTCTAGGGCTGCGAAATTTTCTAGGAGGTGCCCGCCGAAGTACGCGGGGTCGTCCGAGTTTACGGTGACACACACGCGATCTTTCAACATCTCCAGAATGTTGTGTTCCCGCATGTGCGAATAAACACACAGTCTTACGTTTGAAAGCGGACAGACCGTCAGCGGAATTTGCTGATCAATCAGGTCTTTCATCAGGTCCGGGTCGTCCGATGAACGAACGCCGTGATCAATGCGCTTCACGTTGAGGGCCGCGAGCGCGGTACGAACATAATCAGCAGTTCCTTCTTCTCCCGCATGGGCAGTGAGGGCATAGCCTCGCTTGGCAGCCTCGGAGTAAAGGTTTACGAAGTTTTCCGGCGGGAAGTCCTTCTCGGAGCTGGCTAAACCGATTGCATGAAAGTCATCACGAAATGGTTCCGCCTGATCGAGAGTGGCTAGACAATCTGCCTCCGGCAAATGCCTTAAAAAACTGAGAATGAGCACAACAGACTGCCCCCACTCGCTCTTTGCCTCGGCGATAGCTTGCTTGAAACCATCCATTACTACCGGAAGCTCTACGCCATTAGGCAAATAGGTTTGCGGTTCGACCATAATTTCGCAATGCACTATTTTTTGTTGGCGACATACGTCTAGGTAGTCCTTCATGAGCCAATAAAAGTCTTCCGATTCACGTAGCACGGAGGCGCCCGAGTAGTAGAGATCCAGAAAGCTCTGCAAATCAACGAACTGGTAAGCGGCCTGTACTCCCTCGATAGTGCTGTAAGGAAGCTTCACACCGTTCTTTTCAGCCAACGAGAGCATCCGCTCCGCGCTCAAGCTGCCATCGATGTGCAGATGAAGCTCCGCCTTTGGCATATCTGCCAACCATTGGGTTACTGGTCCAAACGACTGTTTCATAGCTTGCTTAGGTTGCATTTGTGTCTCATAAAATTAGCTTATGAAAAAATGGCTTTTGCTAACACTGTCAAAAGCGCGGCAGTAAAAACAAATAACTGATCTCAATAAGCTTCTCTGCTTGTTCCAAGAAGCTTCTCTTTTTTGTTCATGGTACCGGAGATCTTTTTTGGATTCTTCCACGCCTTAACTAAGTTACTGGTTCTCGCCGCTACACGCGCTCAAACTGCAAGAGCCCTCGTTTCTAATGCGATGTTCTAGTGCGATGGCGGCTCTTCTCTGCTGCCCAGCCTGCTGTATCAGCAGTCTGTGAGGTTCTAGAGCGACTTACCGGGAAGAACCTGCTTGTTCGTTAAGCTCTCTGGCTCGAGCAAGCATTGCGCGCCCTTCTTTACGACGACCCACTTCCAATAACATAGCACCTAGCTGATCGAAGGCCTGTTGGTTATCGGGGTCGAGCTGTAAAGCTTGCTCCATGCTTTGCATGGCCTGGGGTCGCTTGCCTTGTTCCCATTGGACGATTCCCAGGCCGATATAGCCGGCTCCGCTTGGTTCTGCTTCGATAGAGGCGAGGAAGTGCTGCTCGGCTTCACCATTGGTTTTTCTTCGGGCGAGGGCGGAAGCGAGATTAAAGTGCGCCGTCGCAGACTCCGGTGCAATGGCTACCGCTTCCCGATAGCTCTCCATAGCCTCTCGAGCCAGTCCCTGGCGTTCTAAGACGAAACCCAGATCATTATAGATCGCCGGTTGTGCTTCGATAGCGAGCGACTCCCTGAAGTGCGCTTCTGCGATGGCATAGTCCCCCAGATCCACATATGCCAGCGCTAGATTGTTGTGCGACTTCCAGTGATTCGGGTCTTGGCGCACCGCGTTCTCCAGCACGCCGACAGCCCGCTGGCTGTCGCCGTTTTGGAATAGTGCAAAGCCTTTAGCATTGAGAAGTTCGATGTCGTCCGGATTCAGTTCGAGTCCGCGGTCGTAGCTGGCGATAGCGGCGGGATAGTTGCCCGTTCGTTCATTTGCCATTCCCGCGCGTAGGAACGAATAAGCGTCAAGAAAACGTTCTTCAATCGACGCTATCGCATCGCCGGCTAGGGGCACAAATTCCGGAATATTGGCCGCACGGTCTGCGCTGGTGAACTTATCCAGCACTACAGCAGGTGTGGAATTCCCGTTGTCGTCGATATGGGTCAAAAACAACTGGGTGTACGGCGTGTTTACCTTGGATGAGAATACTAGCCAGTGGCCGTTGGAAGAAAAGCTATGCCAGGAGTTCATGCGTGCGGTGTTTGCCGCAAGACGTTTCGCTTCGCCACCCTCGGCGGGCACAATGAATAACTCGCTGTCAGGCATCAGCAGCATGTAGTTTTCAGCCTGGGTAAATACGATCCATTTGCTGTCCGGAGAATACTTCGCAAAGAAGTTGCTGCGTCCGTTGTGCGAGGCACCCTCTATCGGTTCAGCGACGCCACCCTTGCCGCCATTAAAAGGAACACGGTAGAGGTCGTACTTGAACGGTTGTTTATCTTGGATAAATTCCGGAACGTCTGTTTCATCCAGAAGTAGGCTGCTTGAACGGTTCACCGCTTCATTGTCGTAAACCGGCGCTCGCGCGAACACGATGTGTTTACCATCGGGGCTCCAGGTCGGATTACTTTGCACATAGGCAGGGTCATCTGCTCCTGGTAGTGGTGCATACTCGCCCGTTTCCCGATCATAGATCACCAGGATCCCTTTGATCGGAAAAAACAGCTGAGAGAATTCGATGCCTGGTGTAGCCACGAATACAGCTCTGTCCTTCACCGTGCTGATCACATAGCGACCGTCGGGTGATACTTGAGAAAGCAAGCCGAAAGTCGCCTCGCCGTCGTCCTTCCGATAGTCGCTCCAGCTGATGATCTTTTCGTCATCGAGCACCATATCCTCGGTGACCGAGAGCAGTGCGTAGCCTCCTTTATCGTTGCCGTAGTCAACGTCGAGTCCGAGCGTATCGCCATTACCAGAGAACGAATGGCAATTACCACATACCGGCAGATCCGTAAGGACTACCGGTGGTTGTTCGACAGAACTGATCTCGCCGAAGCGCCAGCGGATACGAGACGGATCTTGCACCGCGTCTATAAAAGGAAGCGGCACTTCGCGGTAAAAAATCGCATCACCTACTGGATCAACAGAGGTTCTAATCCTGACCGAGTCGCTCAGACCACGCG
>JBCCQO010000145.1:0-7876 GCA_039024595.1 Pseudomonadota bacterium
CCATCCGCGCCCCGTGCCGCGCGCTCCTCAAGAAACGCACGAAAGGGAGCTATCCCTGTGCCGGGGCCGACCATAATCACCGGTGCGCTATCGTTTTCCGGAGGACGAAAATTTTTATTGGGAGAGGGAAATATGCGCACCTTGTCGCCCGCATCAACCCGATCGGCAAGCCAAGTGGAAGCAACGCCTCGGTGCTCTCGCTGTTCATACTGCCAACGCACAGCGGCCACCGTCAGGTGAACCTCGTTAGCATGGGCTTTGGGACTGGAGGAGATGGAGTAGGCGCGGTGCTGCAGAGGGCGCAGCCAGCTTAGGAATTCTGCTGCATCGAACTCGAGATCCGGTTTGAGATTAAGTAGATCCAGGGTGTCTCGGCCCCAGAGAAACGCATCGATTGCCTCTCGATCACCATTGCTAACAACATGGGAGAACTCCGCATGCTCCGCACGTTTCTCGATGTTTGCGATCAGGTCCTGCGATGGGGTCATGATTTCAAACTGAAACGTTAACAGCTCGCCGAGCACCGCTTCATGGCCGTCGACCACGTCATCGTAGGAGGCGCGCAAGCGCTCTAAGACTGCCTCTACCAAATCGCTGTGATTCACCGGCATAACGCCCAGCGCATCACCGGCTTCGTACCGTATGCCACTGTCACCGAGATCAAATGCAAAGTGGCGGATCTCCTTACCGGAGCCATCTTTTGACAGCAGTCGATTCTCCACCACGGCCGAAGCATAGGGATTTTTGCGTGTCCAAAGCGATTCGGTCTTCTTGCTCTTTTTCTCTGGTGCATCGCTTGCAGTTTGCGGTTCACCCACGGGCATCGCGGTTTGCAGCCATTCGCTTGCAGGGTCTTCATAGTCGATATCGCAATCAAGTCTTTCGGCCATGCGCTTTGCACCGAGCTGTTCTAGGCGCGTATCGATCAGCTTTCCCGCTTGGCAAAAGTGCTCGTAGCTCGTATCGCCCAGGCCGAGGACGGCAAACTCGAGTGCCTCCAGACGCGGTGCGGTCGCCGCCGCTAAAGCCTCCCAAAACAGCTCCGCGTTGTCCGGCATTTCGCCCTCGCCGTAGGTGGAGACGACGACTATCAGTCGTTCCATCTTGGCAAGTGCTTCCATCGAAACATCATCGAGAGCGGCAACTTTGGGGGCTAAACCATTGGTAGTTGCGAGCTCGGCGGCCTCTTCAGCAACCTGCTCCGCGTTCCCCGTTTGTGTACCAAAGAGAATATCGATGGCGGGGGCCGTTGACGCGCTCTGTCCAGCGCCATGCTGCGAGTCGGCTAAGCGCGACTTAAGGCCAGCGAGATAGCCGCTAATCCAAGCTCTTTGGTCGCCACTGAAGGGCGCGTCTGTCGGTATGAATGGTTTTTCCATGAAATCTTGCTATCCAGAACATCGGTAGTGGCGCGAGGGTAGAAGGTATTTTAACGAATCGTTCACTTCCCTAGCGGGTCGTCTCCGACTTCCTGTTGATTTATGCCTCCGCCAGGATTAACCGTTCCGGTATGGCCTGGCCCGCAAAGAGTTCCTCGAAGCTGGGTATTCGACCGAGTCGCTCTCGATTTTTTCTAGATTGATCTAGAATCCAGCCATAGGTGCCTGGGCTGTCCATAGAGCGCACATTTCTCATTGCTAGCGCAGTGCGAAAGTCGCCTAGCCGCTTGTCCGCAATCAATGCAGCGAGCTCGTCGTCATCGTAGCCAGAAAGCGCTAAGCGCGCATGCTTGGCGAGACGGCTCATGAGTTCAAAATCTTCTGTCATCACCAGATTGCGCGCCAGACGAGACGCCAGCGCATCATTAGCCAATGGCTTATTCTTCTTGCGCACTACTTCCAAGGCCGTATCGAGCACAGTCCAATTATTAAGCAGCTCGAAGGTCTCCTCGCTGTCTTCTTCGCCTAGCGGTATTGCGCCGCCCAGCACTGGTAACTCATCCTTCCAAGCGCGTTTCAATCGCATAATCTGATGGGTTGCCAGTGCTGTCGCGAGCTCGTCGGTGAGCTCTTTGCGGTCTTTTGCTTTTAGGATGGCGTCGGCGTCCTGGTACAGGAGCAGAGCTCTTGGCATGACCCACACGAAGTCCTTGCTCACCAAATCCCAATTGTGCAAGAGCTCCCCGGCAAGAGGAGATCCGGTAGCGACTAGATGCCATGCCAACAGTTGGCGAATCGCGTTTCCATGAATATCAGCCATCGCCGAACCGTCGGTAACACCGCCAGTGATCACCGAGTCGTGGCTGACTGCGTCAGCAAAGCGTCCCTCGGGATCGTACTGATAGGCAAAGCCACCAGACATCCCGTTGCCAAAGCCTTTCGAAAAACCACCGAGGTTCAAGACTGAACCGTTAGTCATGTATTCACAGCAAAAATCGCCGACGCCTTCGACGACCGCGGTAGCTCCCGAATTTCTGACCGCGAAGCGGTCTCCACATTCTCCACGAACAAAGAGCCGTCCACCGGTGGC
This sequence comes from Pseudomonadota bacterium, assembly GCA_039024595.1. Lineage (GTDB taxonomy): Bacteria > Pseudomonadota > Gammaproteobacteria > Pseudomonadales > Halieaceae > Congregibacter. The sequence continues at coordinate 2,470 of JBCCQO010000145.1, forward strand.
GCCGAAAAGAGCGAAGTTGCCAATAAGCACATTTTGCCCAGCGCCTTTCGCTTTATTGCGTAAGGGTGGAACCACGATGATTTCACCGCCAGAAGCGCCCTTACCAACGCCATCATTGCAGGTCCCGGAATGGTGAAGCACGATTCCGTTGTTGCAAAATGCGCCGTAGCTCTGACCCGCCGAGTGACTTGTCTCTACCCGGATGCTGGCGGGTGCCAGGAAACGCCGGCCTCGGTCATCGCTGAGGATCGAAGGTGCTTCCATATCCCGTCTCTGGTGATTCAAGAATCGCTCCAGGTCTATAGACAGCTGACCTCCCACGCTCTTATTGCGGTTGTGCAAGCGAATTCCCTTGATGACGACGCGCTTTTCTCGAGTCTGGAAAAGTGCGCGATCAACGCGAGAGAGTAAATCGTCATCGACCGAGTAGTCGCGCTCAAGGTAGGTAGGATTAGCGACGCGCAGTTCGGGCACGTGTAGCAGCATATTCCGCAGATTGAGCTGGCCCACAGACGAGGGGTGGTCCAGCAAATGCAGTAAATCTGCGCGTCCGCGAGCTTCGTCCAAGGACCGTAATCCCAATTGGGCCAGCAGCTCACGGACCTCTTGGGCAATGTTGACCAGATACTGGGCCAAGGCTCTCGGGTCTCCATTGAAGGCTTCCGCATTCGTCGTTAGACCTGCCGGGCACTTCACATTGCAGTTCTTCGCCATCACACATTTGAGCATCATCAATGCGGTTGTTCCGAACTCAAACGAGTCTCCGCCAAGAAGGCATGCCTTAACCACATCGGAGCCCGTTTGCATGGCGCCGGAGCAGCGCAGCATCACTTTCTGGCGAATTCCATTAGCACACAGCGCCTGATGGACTTCCGCAATACCTAATTCTGCTGCACGACCGGTATACTTGAGGGACGTGACCGACGCCGCCCCGGTACCGCCGGTGCTACCAGCAACGTTAATGACGTCCGCGCCCGCCTTAGCGACTCCAACGGCAATCGTGCCAATTCCTTCCGAACTGACAAGCTTTACAATTACACGAACGCGAGCGGCCTTAGCGTCGTGGATGAGCTGACCCAAATCTTCAATCGAATAGGTATCGTGATGCGGCGGCGGCGAGATCAACTCGACCCCCGGGGTTCCTCCGCGCGCGGCGGCAATTTCTACCGTTACCTTAGGCCCCGGTAGCTGGCCGCCCTCACCGGGCTTGGCGCCCTGCCCAATCTTGATTTCAATCTCTTCCAGCTTCGGATCGGCGAGGTATCCCGCCCAAACGCCAAAGCGACCAGAGGCAAACTGCTTTATACGACTGGCCCGAATCGTTCCGTAGCGTGTCTGATGCTCACCCCCTTCGCCGCAGTTGGACATACCGCCTGCCATGTTCGTGCCATGCGCAACAGCTTCATGGGCTGAGGCCACCAAGGCACCGTGCGACATCGCTCCAGAAGCCAAGCGCGGGGTAATTTCCGAGGCTGGTTGAACCTGATCAAGAGCGAGCACCGGGCGCGCAGCAACAATCCGGGACACATAGTCGTCGGCCATCCCGGTGGCTTTCAGATGGAGCGCACCCTGTTCTATCCAGTGGGATTCAACATCGGCACCGAACCGCTCCACCAGTGACTGAGCCAGCGCATCGAGTCGCGACAGGTCATCAGCCTTAGGCCCGGTAAGAACGATACGGTAATCGCCCGGGTTCAGCTTCTCGACAAGCAATCCACGAATCACAAAGTCTCTATTTCCGGCCCGATTAAAGAGCATCATCTCTCGCTTAATATCGGTAACACTTTCCAAGAAAGTGATGTCAGCGGGAAAGGCCAAAACATCGCGAAGAGCTGCGGGGCGAAGACTTCGCTCCTCGGCCATCGCGCGCGAGAATGCTCGGAAACCAGGCGTTATTTCGAAGTTGTCGATCTGATCTGTGGTGAGCAGATCGAAGCTGGTATTTACATAACCCTTCTCATTGATACCAAAAGCATCACCGAGTTGCCTGAGCGTGAGTAGGCGAAGCTCATCAACACCCGTGTCAGAATGCCCCGAACCTTCGACCTCGTTGTTGGGCAAAGTGTTGGGCAAAGTGGATGACGCATCTTCGTGCTCTAGCGGCTCATCACCGGAAAACTGAATCGCCTCCTCGGTCATGTCGACAAAGCCGCGAACCGCCATAGTGCCGTAAGAGTGGCCAGCGCCCTCTGTTCGCTCCTTGAACAAGCCAAGGATGGGCACATCAGACTCCGCGGTGACGCTCAGTGCACGTTGATGCCAGTCGGCGGCCGATTGAGCAATGCTGGCGAAACGCACACCACCCACGGGGCAGTACATGTTAGGGAGGTAGCGCTTGAACACTGGATCCGTTGTATCGAGGAAATTGGGCTCAAAGAATTCACCACCGGAATAGCTCTCTACGGTGCACAGGCCGACCTTACCCATGGTTTTCATCAAGGCTTTTTCTGCGGCTTTGGCAAACTTGCCAAAGGCCTGATCGGCATCATCCGGGTACTTTTCCTCTGCGCGCATTCGCACAGCCAAAGCGTAAACGGCGCTGGCACCGAAGCCCAAGGCACAGGCGATATGGTGAGAAGAGGCGACCTGACCGCTCTCGACTACCAGTGAGACGCGCAAGCGTAGACCTTCTTCTATTAAGCGCTGATTCACGGCGGAGACCGCAAGCGTCATTGGCAGTGCCGCACGGGTGGAGCTGATATTCCGATCACTAAGGATCGCGATTCCGCCCTGCTCCCGGGTGAAACGAGCAACCTCTTCGGCAAGGTTCTCTATCCCAGCGATCAAGGCCTCTTCATTCTTTTGCGAATCGTGAAGGTCTGGGCTGAACAGCACGTCGAAGCTCGCACAGGGGGTGACCGTTTGCGTCTTGAGGTGCTGAATCGCTGAAAAGGTCAGAACCGGCGTATCAAGAACGATCTGCTTTTTGCCAGTGAGCCCACCATGAGGTTTCTCCCCAAGGGCGACCCGCAGGGTCATACCATCCGCTTCACGAATGGAATCCAGCGGCGGATTGGTGACCTGCGCAAAGCGCTGGCTAAAGTACTTCGCGACGCCACCCTCGGTATCGCTCAAGGCATTAATCGCGTTTCCATAACCCATCGCGGAGACTTTCTCGACCCCATCGACAAGCATCGGATCCATCAGAAACTTGAAGCTCTCTTGGTTGTGCGTGTAGGCCACGTAGCGCCCAGCGACGCTCAAATCACCTTCATACTCCTTGGGTTCATAGCCGGCGAGAAGATCGTGTTGGGAGAGCGTACTCAGAGGAATTTGGGCCTCGGCAAGAAGTGCCGAGTAATCGGCCTCACCGGCGAGTTTTTCTAACGCGGCTTTGGTGTCGTAGATACGCTGCTCATGGTGGTCGTAGTAGAGCATTCCACCCGCCTCAATACGGCCACGAGCGGTGACTTCTTCCGGAGAAAAGTACACCTGCCCTGCTTCCGACATGACCGCCAGATACTCCTCCGTCTCGACGGAGCGCAAGGGACGCAGCCCCAAACGATCGAGGCGCGCACCAATCACCCGACCATCGCCAAACACCAGCGCTGCCGGGCCATCGTTCTTTTCTTCGTAAAGAGAAAAGAACGCCAACATGTCTCTCACCTGAGGCGACAAGCTTTCATCATTTTCCCAAGCGGGAGGCATCATCGATACAACCGCAGCTACGAGTTCAAGGCCTTCCGTAAAAACACGGCCGTTTAAGGTCTGATCCAGTCGGCAGCTATCAGATTGTCCCTTAGGCCTAATAATGGCTCGACTTTTGGCGGAGGCAACGGCGGTCTCCGACAGGCGATTCTTTTTATCCGTATTCAACTCGCCGTTGTGCGCCATGAGACGAAAAGGCTGGGCCATGGACGGATGCGGATCCGTGTTGGTTGAAAAACGCGTGTGGAAGAACAGCGTATGTACCGCGTGGTCTGGATCACTCAAGTCTTGGAAGTAAGGCACAATCTCCCAAGAGTTCAGTCGTCCTTTGAATACCTGGGTATGGACCGATAGCGACAGCGGGTACAGACCGGTGAGGTCCGGATCGGTATAGGCAGTTGCTTCAATCAGCAGCAGTGTCTCGTACACGAGCTGATCGAGTTTCGCGCCCTCAACTCCTTCCGGGGCGGAAAAGACCCACTGAATGATGGGAAGTTGATGCTTGATCCCGCGCGACTCAATCGCTTTTTCGTCAACGGGAACTTCCCGACGCAGTAGGACGGGCATGTTTGCCGCCGCCAGCGTGTCCTCGACGAGAGCAATCGCCCGTTCGTGATAAGCACTGTTCTCTGGCATGAAGAAGTTACCGACACCGAAGCGGCCCTTCTCCAACTCGGCGCCGGTCAGGCGTGAGAAGAGTTCAACAGACAAATCGACAGATATACCAGCGCCATCACCCACGCCTTCGGACGACATACCGCCACGGTGAGGCACTGCACAAAGTGCCTCATGGCCCTTCTTCAACACCTCGTGCTTTTGTTTGCCATCTTTGCGGGTAATAAAACCGACACCACAGGAACTGTGCTCCTGCTCTGGGTCATAGAGTCCCCACGGGTTGTCGTTTAAATCACTCACTGGTCCTAGTTCCTACTTCCTGCGTTTGACTGCTACTGGCGCTCCCTCTCCCGAATCAAACCGAGAGAAGCAGCTAGGTCGCCGTCGCCAATCGACGCCGACCCCTGGATTGGGTTGGAAGCGTTCACGCCCCAAGCCCGCCCAATTCATTTGTCGCAGCCCGGGGCTGCCCTTATCGAAACGAACGCTCGGTCCCTCGATCGAACCTCTTTGAGCGGTCTGTTTAAAACACGCGGAACCTCTGAGCTGCCGCGCTCATTTGCGAAGGACCGCCGTTTTGTCGAGGTCCTAACAGGTGGTGGCTTGCTGTTGCTGATGAATCAGGCCAGCCTGTCGAAACAGCGCTGAACCGCTCGCAAAGCCTATTCCGTGTCGCTCTTTTGCTTTCCTAATTTCTTGTTCTACGGGTTTTGCGGGGCTTGGCCCCTGAGGGCTCTTGGGAACTGAGCCAAGTTGAACCCAGTCGTCTCCGACGAAGCCGGGTCCAGCGCCGCCCTTAATAATAATACATGGGAGGGGGTTCTCCTACGTGGAATTGGGCTTGCGCGAATGGGTTATCCAGCTTACAGAGCGATGACTAAGCTTTTTCTTATTCGTTCGCCTCTTTGTTTTCTTCTTCACTCTCTGATTCTCTTCGGTATCTAACAACCTCAACCACTACGAGCACTAATTCGACCACTATGAATCGCTGCGTCGGCCTGCGCTGGACGCGAGATTCAGCGCTAGATTGATGCAATATTTCAGTAAAAACAGATACCTAGAGACATCTACGGCATCCCCGTAGGTGCCTCGGAAACGGGCCATCAGGCGGCCCGTCGCTGTTAGTTCAAGGTGACTACTAGCC
>JBCCQO010000146.1:0-7860 GCA_039024595.1 Pseudomonadota bacterium
AGGGTCGTAAGCATGAAACTTGTCGCTGAACAGCGTGTAAACCAAATGAAGAAATCCGAGCAATCCAAATATGGACGCTGCTGCTATGTACAGTGCTTGTGCCATGCAAGATTTCTCCCAAGTGCTTGCCTACGAATCTCTTGTTTGGTCTGTTGATTCGCTTCTCTACTCGATTCTTCCCTACTCTTTGCCCAACGACGATCGACTCACCTACTGATTCAAATAGCGATCCAACTTTTCCGGTCCACGGTGCGCAAAAAGGATTTCGCTCGCCTCTTTCATCCCCGGTGCGGCCTCGATATCAGACTCACGTACCACCTGCTCGATCTTTGAACGGCGACGCATGAAGTCCTCCATGCGAACAACCATTTCGCGCTTAGCCGTCAACTCGATCTCACAACGGGTGTACTCTGCGTGCTCGATCATGAGCTCGCCGCTGCTGCGATCTTCGCGTATGCGGTCGAGTAATTGAAATGCGGCCTCGCCATAGCGCCGCCAAAAGCGCACGCTAAGCGGCTCGGATGAACTCGGGTCGGTAAGCGAGTCCAGTCCTAGCTGCTCGGCCTGCTCCATGAATCGAGCGCGAACCGTCGCAGGAGGCTCACCGTACCAATCCGCGTCTCGCCGAGGCACAGCGACGCCGAGATCGGCTACACGATCTACGACTTCTTCACCAACATTGATGCAGTCGGTGAGCTTGCCTCCGAAAATGCTGATTTGCGATTTCATCCTATTAACTTCAATTTCGTGCTTGCGCGACAGTTGGACCCAGTCGGCACTTCCCTGATTGCCCGTTACCGCGAGCGGCCGAACGCCCACCCGCTCGGCAATAACGTCCTCGGGTTGGAACGGTTCGCGTAGATCGAGCAGTCGATTCACGTTGCTTAATACGAAGTCTCGGTCCTCGGCCGTTACTCCCACCTCCGGCGCATCAACGGGAGTATCCGTCGTGCCAATACACGTTTTCGGGCCCATCGGGATAAGAAAGAAAAGCCTTCCGTCGCTGGCGAAAAACGTCAGCACACGCCGACTGTCGGTTACCCGATCAACGATCAAGTGTATTCCTTTGGAAAACAAATGCCGGTACTCGGTTTCGATACCGAGGCTTTGATTGAGCTGATCCGCCCACGGACCGCAGGCATTGATAAGAACTCGGGCGGTTAGCTGCAGTTCGCGCCCCTGCTCTTGGTCTTTCAGCTCACATTGCCAGCCGGCACTAGTGTGCTCCGCTCGCTGAAGGGCAACATAATTCGCCGCATCGCAGCCCATATCGAGCGCGCGTCGTACAAAGCCAAAGACGAAACGTGCGTCGTTGTCGAACAGATAGCAGTCCGAGTACTCAAGACCACCGGCCGCGCGGGATGTATTGATCTCGGGCTCCTGGCGCTCAATCGCAGCAGCAGAAAGGTAACGCGGCGCCTGTGTCTTACAGCGGCCCATAAGCCAGTAGAGGACGCTTCCGAGAAATACGAAAAAGGACCAGAAACGAAAGCCCTTTTGGATGGTTGTGAAGAAGCGAATCTCCTTCACCGTGGACGGATAGGCGCGCATTAACTCGTTCCGCGATCGGCACAGTTTGTTAACGAGCAGGAATTCGCGATTCTCTAGGTATTTGATGCCTCCCCAGGCAAGATTGCTGGAGTTTGAACTAACGCCTCCGGCGAAATCACCCCGATCCACCAGCGCCACCTTTACTCCTTTGCTCGCGAGGGCGGCGGCGGACACAGCACCATTGATTCCACCCCCGACGATAAGGACATCGTAGTTTCCCCCATCAAGGTGCTCTAAGTTGCGATCTCGAAGCGCCGTCGACACCGATTTTCTCCTAAAAAGTTGAGCGAATGAACCAACGTGCTAGCCACACAGGAACCGACAGGAAGTAGGCGGCAGTCCTAGGATAATGGCCAAAAGTTAGCAAGCACCGCCAAGCAGGTAAACGCTTAAAGGCGTTCAGTCACCTGGATCGACGGACCGGATCACCGGGCGTTAGCAACTGCGCAAACCATTGCTCCGGACCTGCTGGCCAGCCCAATTAGGTGGAACGAGGATCAACAGGATTGCTGGACAGCATTCGGTTCAGCGACCACTATAGTGTATTGCTTAACTCCGACCTGTAGCTAATGCTCCAAGAAAACACCGAAATCTATCGAGGCCTTCAGTATCCCTTTGGTCGCACCGCCAAGCTTGGTACGGAAGAGCATGTTGAAATTGCCGACGGCATCTATTGGGTACGCTTTCCGATGCCGATGGCGCTGGACCACATTAACGTCTGGCTTCTAGAGGACGGCGACGGCTGGACCGTTGTGGATACAGGTCTGAATCTAGCCGACGCACGAGAACAATGGGAAGGCATTTTCGAAAGGGTGCTCAAGGGTCGACCGATACATCGTGTTATTTGTACCCACATGCACCCCGATCATGTTGGTTTAGCGGGATGGCTCTGTGAGCGCTTCGCCTGCGAATTGTGGATGTCACGGACCGAGTATCTCTACTGTCGTATGCTCGTTGCAGACACGGGCCGCACAGCGCCCGATGAAGCGTTGGAGTTTTACCGACGCGCGGGCTACAACGAAGAACAACTAGAGCGCTACAAAAAGCGCTTTGGTTTCTTTGGTAAAGCCGTTTCCACCCTTCCGCAGAGCTATCGCCGTCTCATAGATCTAGAAACTATCGAGATTAACGGGCGTTACTGGCAAATCATGGAAGGAAGCGGCCATTCACCGGAGCACCTCTGCCTCTACTGCCCTGCACTGAAAATCTTCATTGCCGGAGATCAGGTCTTGCCCCGAATCACACCCAACGTATCGGTGTTTCCTACCGAACCGGATGGCGACCCCTTAAAAAACTGGCTGCGGTCAAACTCCCTTCTGCGCGAGAGGTTGCCAGAAGACTTGCTCGTTTTGCCCTCACATGAATCTCCGTTTCTTGGTTTGCACGTACGGATTTCCCAGATCCTGGAATCTCATAAGGCAGACCTCGGTGCGCTTTTCGATCATCTTGAGACGCCCAAAAGGGCGGTGGACTGTTTCGAGCCTTTGTTCAAGCGAGAGATTGACAAGGGAACACTAGGCTTGGCGATTGGCGAAGCAATGGCGCACCTGAACTGCCTTTTGGGTCGGCGCCGAATCCGACGCTACGCGGGTGAAGATGGGGTCTACTGGTATGTCCAAGATCCCGACACAGTTGGTTTTCAGGGAGCCAACTAAATCCGTTCCGTAAAGCGAAGCAAAAAAAGAAAGAGAACTAGGAATGCTCGAAGGACTAAAAGTCGGCTTTTTCCGACGTTACTACCGCTTCGCAGCCTGGCAGGCTTGGAAAGCACCCAACGTTGAGAAAGAACCGGGGCGACTTAATATCCACGCGGGAAGCGCTCTCCTAAAAGCCCAACTCTACCGTGGAGCAAGGGCTTCGGAGCGGCCGCTTATTGTTTACTTCCACGGCGGCGGATGGGTCATCGGAGATCTACAGACACATCACGCCTACTGCCGAGCACTGAGCGACGCCAGTGGTGCGACCTTGATCGCCATAGATTATCGCTTAGCACCAGAGAATCCTTTCCCGAGCGCGCAAGACGATTGTTTAGGTTCGGCAACGGCGATCGCAGAGGGTTCGATCGATCTCGGGCCGAGCAATGGAAAAATTGTACTGGCAGGCGACAGCGCAGGTGGCCACTTATCACTCTGTAGCGCGCTCGACGCTGGGGACACACTGCGAGGCAAACTAGCAGGCATGGTCCTCTCCTACCCAGTAGTGGACCACTACTCGAAGGACTACCCGTCTTACACGGACTGTGCGACAGGGCAGGCTCTCACAACAAACCTCATGCAGTGGTTCTGGAACCACTACCTGGGCACCTTAGAGCCGACGAGTGAGCAAGCGCAGCGCGCCTACCCAATTCGAAGCGCGGACCTATCGCGCTTACCGCCCGCCGTTTTGTGCACCTGTGGGCGAGACCCGTTAAGGGACGAAGGGATAGCGATGGCAAAACGCCTTGACGACGCCCGCGTCTCGGTGGACTACACCCATTACCCGGAATCCGAGCACGGTTTTGCCTGCTCCATGGGTCACTCGCCAGACTATGCAGACTGGCTAGAGCGCTGCGCTCAATTCATCGCCTCGCGCCCATAGCCTGCGCGGCGTTTAAACCTCGCCTTGAGGACTTCAGGCGCTGATCTTTCCAAGGATTTCACGAGCAGCGGCATCAGTCAGTAGACGCGGGGCGAAGTAGCCGATCGCTTCGTTCACCGCCCGATCACTTAAATAGTCAAAGTCTTCTGACTTAATTTGGTCAGACGCCGCCTCTATTCCGACGGCGGCTCTAAGCTCATCGATCGCCCGAATGAAGGCTTTCGCTTGCTGGTCTGCGTTAGCACCCGCATCGGCAACGCCAATCAACTGCGCTAGTTCCGCAAGAAGCGTCTCCGCATTCGGACGATGAAAGTCGAGTACATGGGGTAAGGCCATTGCGTTGGCAACACCGTGCACGATTCCATACTTTCCACCAAGTTGATGGGCAATCGCATGAACGGTACCGACATTCACTTGGTTGATCGCGATTCCCGCGTAATAGGCGCCCATAATCATCGCTTCACGGGCGTCCGCGTTGTCGCCGTGATTGTAGGCGGTCTCTAGGTTCTCGTAGATAAGTTTGATCGCTCGGCGCGCTTCCGTTCGGCTACTACCATTCTCCCAGCGGCAGATGTAAGCCTCGACGGCGTGCGTCAGCGCATCCATTCCCGTTGCAGCGGTAATGGACTTAGGCAGACCCATTTGCAGTTCCGGATCGAGAGCGCACGCGACCGGGGAGAGTGTTGCTCCGGACAGGACATTCTTTTCGTGGGTCACTTCATCGGTGATTACGGCGCCGCGAGTGGCTTCAGAGCCGGTGCCCGCGGTGGTTGGTATGACGAAAATGGGCAAAGCATCGTGCTTAATCTTGGCAAAACCGATCCAGTCTTTCGGATCCTCGGCGGAAGTCGCTGCTGCTGCAATGATCTTACCGCAGTCGATTGGAGATCCCCCGCCAATCGCAAGCACAGCGTCACTGCCATGTCTTCTTTGTATGGCCAAGCCTTCCGCGACCTGGGTAAAGGTAGGATCGGGGAGGACGCCATCATAGTAGTCTATGTCGATATCGGTGTCGGCAAGACCCGCGAGCGCTTTATCCACCAGGCCAAGCTCGCGAAGCGGTTTATCGGTAACCACGAGCACCCGCTTGAAGCCAGAACGACGAATATGAGCGCACAGCTGTGCTGCGCTTCCCGCGCCTGCGTAGGCGTGGTAGTTCACTCCGGGTGTACGCGCCGTGAGAATTTTTGCGAGGAAAAAGATGAGCGCATTTTTGAGTTGGTTAAGCACAGTAGATGTCCCCCATGAGTAGGCGGCAAAGGGTAGCAACTCAGCGTGTTGACAGCGAGTACAAAGTACCGAGGCCATGGCTCGCTCCGCAGTGCTTATCCGCACACTCCCTCGGTGCGCCATTCACCCCAAACCCAGGTACAGTGGCGCGACGGTTAATGATCGCAAACACGTAGAGCTAGAGGAGATTTCATGACAGACGGGCAGCGCCGCTATGTGCATATTGAGGATCCGGACCGCATCCTGGTAATTAGAGAAGACGATATACCAACACCGGGCGCCGACGAGCTCTTGATCGAGGTGGCTGCGGCAGGCATCAATCGTGCCGATCTTCTCCAGCGCAAGGGTTTCTATCCGCCGCCGGAAGACGCCTCTCCGATCATGGGTTTGGAAGTCGCTGGTGTTGTAAAGGCGGTAGGGACAGCGGTGCAGGGATGGCAGCTGGGTGAAAAGGTCTGTGCGCTCGTGCACGGTGGAGGCTACGCAAGCCACGCGCTAGCCCCCGCAGCACAGTGTCTTGCCGTTCCTGAGAGGTATTCGCTGGCGGAGGCCGCAGCACTACCTGAGGCCCTGCTCACCGTATGGCACAACCTGTTTCAGCGGGCGGGTCTTCGCGACGAGGAGACCGTATTAATTCATGGCGGTGCCAGCGGGATCGGCACCTTGGGCGTTGCTATCTGCCGTGCCTGGGGTGCGCGCGTGTTTAGTACAGCCGGAACGAAAGAGAAGTGTCGCACCGTAGAAGGCTTAGGTGCAGAGCGTTGCTTTAACTACCAAACTCAGGACTTCGAGAAGGAACTCGAAAGCCTCGGTTTGAAAAATCGTATCGACGTCATTCTGGACATGGTGGGCGGGGACTATGTGGCAAAGAATCTCGCCGTTGCGGCGCCAGAGGGCAGAATCGTCAATATCGCGTTTCAACGAGGCTTTGACGCTCAGGTCAACTTTCTGCCGCTTCTCCTGAAACGACTCACGCTGACCGGATCGACGCTACGCGCCCAGTCGGCTGAGCAAAAAGCGCAGATGGTGCTAGAGATAAATGAAAAGCTTTTCGAACACTTGGCGAGCGGCGCGGTCAAACCGGTGCTAGATAAGCAATTTCCCTTGAGCAACTGCGCCGAGGCCCATGCCTACATGGAAGAAGGCGCACATACGGGTAAAATTCTGCTTATTCCGTAAAGAACGGGAACAAAGAACCGCAAACAGGCGCGAATTCACAGGCCAAAAACTGACTCAGGTTATTGATTTTTATGGGATCTTTTGTGATCTTACCTCTAAGTAGGCGTCCCGATATTCGAAGCTTCTTCTGCGTTCTGAGCTTGAGCGTACTGAGCGCCTGTGGCGGTGGCGGTGGCTCCTCAAGCACTCCAGCGCCCCCACCGCCACCGGTAAACGTCGCACCCACCGCTGAAGCGGGCGACGACCAGGCCGTCGAGAGTGGTGGTGAAGTCTCCCTGGATGGGAGCGCGAGCATCGATAGCGATGGATCGATTACCAGTTTCGCCTGGGAGCAAACGGATGGAGTAGATGTGGAGCTCGTCGCGGCTGATCAGGCGGCGATCAGCTTCATCGCACCAGAGCTGACCAACGATGGTGAGCTTGTCTTTATGCTGACCGTTACCGACGATGATGGCGCGTCCGCAAGCGACTCGGTCACGATCAGCGTTGCCGCACGCGTCGAACCCGTCCTGGCGTCAATCAGCGGAAGAATCATACCGTCCCCAAGTCAAAAGCTCGATGGGGACACAAACGACCCCTTCAACCCAGTCATTCCCAACAATGATCCGGCGAGCCCGCAAGCGCTCACGAACCCTGCAACCCTCGGAGGGTACGTCAATGAACCCGGTTCGGGGGCGGAAGGCCGTTCACTGGTGTCAGGAGATCGAGAAGACTTCTTCTCCGTCGAATTACTAGAGGGCCAAACCATCGGTTTGCTGGTGGCTGAATTCCAAGATGCAGACGCTGATCTGTACCTTTATACGCCGGATTTCCAGCTGGTCGACTTTTCCATAGAGACCGGTCAACAGGAAGCCATCGTGGTTCCTGCCGATGGCAACTACTTGGTTAACGTTTCGGTATTTTCCGGTGCTACAAACTACACGCTAGCTATCGGCTCCGCCCTGGTTGCGGCAAGTGTTCCCAACTACAGGGATGTCGTACCAGGTCAAGTGATTGTGACCTACGACGACGCCGGAGAACTCCGTGCAGCGCGCCAGGCGTTGGCGCAGGAAATGCGACTTCGAGGCATCGGTGGGGGTGCTCGACGGGCCCGTTTAATGGAGATCGAGTCCAATCCCGACCCGCTTGCGTTGCGCAGCCGCTTGGGCGCGCAGCAATATCGAAAATCGCATTTTCTTGATCAAGACAAAGCGGCGCTTTGGGAGACCCTGATCAGGAAAATGCGATTTTCGATATTGCTGCGCGCCCAAGCGGCTGCGCAACGCAAGCGGGTCGGGATTGGACTCGATCTCCATTAAACGGGCCCGTCGAGCACCCCCACCG
>JBCCQO010000147.1:0-7822 GCA_039024595.1 Pseudomonadota bacterium
GCCAGGGAACGTAGGACTTGGGACCGTACCGTTGACGACCGAGTTATTGAGCGCTACCGCATTAGTCACATCACCGGAAACGGAGAGTACATTGCCGTTCGCATCGGGATCGAGATAACCGCCGCCCCAGCGAATACCCAGGTCTTTGTCGATGTCGGATTGGGCGATCACGATACGCGATTCGATCATCACCTGCCGAATCGGAATGTCGACGCGGTCGATCAATTCGCGAATCTCAGCGAGTTTGCTAGACGTGTCGGTAATGATCAGTGAGTTCGTTCGTGGCTCCACCACCACGGAACCCCGCGACGAGATAATGCTCCCCCCGTCCTCTGACCCGGCCTGAAACAGCGCTACAACCTCAGCGGCATTGGCGTAGCGAAGGCGAATAAACTCGCTGCGCAGCGGGGCCAGCTCGGCGATCTGCTTGTTCGCCTCTATTTCCTGTCGTTCTCGCTCGGCTATTTCAGCCGCAGGCGCGACCAGCAATACGTTACCTACCTGACGCCGATCCAAGCCCTTCGTTTTCAGCACTAACTCAAGCGCTTGATCCCAAGGCACGTTCTTTAAACGGAGGGTGATTCTCCCCGATACGGTATCGGAGGCGACCAGGTTCAACTCGGTGAAATCGGCGATGAGCTGCAACACAGCACGCACTTCGATGTCTTGGAAATTCAGAGAGATTCGCTCACCCACGTAGCTAAACTCGTTCCGCCGTTCTTCTACCTCTCTCGCCGTCAGCGGTTTGATGCTTACCACGTATTCGTTATCGGCCTGATAGGCGAGATAGTCGAAGTCGCCGGTCGTCTTCAGCACCAGCGAGGTACCGCGCTCCGTCGTCTCCACCGCAACGCTGTTTACCGGAGTGGCAAAATCGGTCACGTCGTAGCGACGCAGCAAACTCTCTGGTACATCCGTGTCGAGGAATTCTACTTTTACATCCCCACTCTCGCTGAAGACGTTCACGTCTACGGATGGGTCGCTGAGCTGCAATATGAGTCGGCCCTCGCCCTCAGGAGATCGCTGAAACTGCAGGTCCTCGATGGTAGATCGAACATCGGCAACGGCTTCGATCTCAGTCTGCAGCGTATTTGGATCGCTCTCTTGCTTGTAGTACTCCGCATCGGCATCTTGGCCGACCGTTAGAAACAGGTTGTTCCCATCGATTCGGGTCTCGTAAGGAACAAGCTTTACCAAGTTTAGAACCAGACGGGTTCGGTCTCCGGACTCCAAAACCAAAACCCCGGTAGCGTTGCCATAGGGAAGGCTGTAGCGCTTGCGATCCAACTCAGATGTGGTTCCAGGGAAGTCGATCGAGATGCGGGCAGGCTTCTCTATCGTGTAAGACTGCAGCTCAGAGGGTGGCGCATCTTCGAATTCGACACGCACCTCAAACTTGCTGCCTGGGCGAGAACTAAACTCGATATCGGTTACCGCATTCGCGAGCGTGTCCACACTCATCGACAGCGCTGCGAGCGCCGCAAGCAGCCGCAATATTGATCTCGTAATCGTTTTCGGAGCTAGGTCACGCAAGCGGGATGAGAGCCCCCGCCCTGGTGAGCGTGTCACTCGTTCCGACGTTCCCGATGTCGAAATGTGCGTTCCGTTCATGGTCTTCACCCAAGGCGGCCTATAAGCCGCTCAGTTCTATGGTGCGAGGTCTTTCTACCCAGCCATCGGTGGTGCCATCGCTCACAATCTCTACTACGGCGAGATAGGTTTCGGTCATCTCTACAATCTTGCCGTGGTTGCGACCCAAGAAGTTACCGACTTGCACACGATGGATACCGCCCTGAGGATCTTTGATCAAAGCCCAGTTGTTGAGACCTCGTTCCAGCGTGCCGACCATCGACAAAGAGTCGAAGGTGTACTGCTCCAGAAACTCTTTGGCCCGGTTATCGTCCGGCTTGACCGCGCTGATCGCCTGCAACTGTGTGATCTCTCGAACCTCTATCGGTCTATCGAAAGGACTGCGCAAACGAGTCGCACTGTAGGCAAAAGCCTCGTAGGCTTTGAAGGTTGGGATTGGTTCGATGATTCCGCCAGGACGCGACCGTTTTTCGGCCATGTACTGATCTAAATCAGAAAAATCACGCTGGCTGCACGCCGCTAAAACCGATGCCGCGAGCGCGATGACCGCGATTTTTGTAAACCCACCCACCGCTAGCTCTCCCCATCCTTGTAGCGATAGGTTTTTGCCGTGATATTCATGCTCAGTGGCGCGTTGTTTTCCCGGCTAGCCGATATCTGAAAGTCGTGCAGCGTGACGATTCGGGGAAGGCCGGCCATGCCGCTGATGAAGGCCCCCAAATCGTGGTACGAACCGGAGGCGACGATAGAAATAGGCAGTTCGACGTAAAACTCCCGACTTACCTCTGCCTGCAGGTCGATGCTGCTTATCTCTAGCCCGTTCAACAGTCCTTTGTTGGTGATGTCCTCCAACAAGCCCGGTACCTCCGTATCGGAAGGGAGCTGGCTGATAAGTGCGCCGAAAGACTCCTCCATCTCTGTCATCTGACGACGATAGGCATCGAGGTTGGCAACCTGGAAGGACTTTTGCTCGAATTCTTGTTTGAGTGTGTCTTCGCGACTCTGCACGGCGACCAAGCTACTTTGCAGCTGTTTCACATGCCAGTAGTAGCCTCCCGCGAGCACCAGAGCGAGAAGGAGAATGCACAAGATAATCCGAACAACCAGCGGCAGAGTGCCGATGTTGTCTAAATTGATATCGTTGAGATCGAACTCTTGCAGCGATTGGAGAGAGTCACTTAGTGCCATAACTTACCCTCCCGCCTGCGCTTGCGGTGTTTCTACATCGACCGTCAAATCGAAGGTATTCGCCTGGTCACCAAAGGCTGGCGCTGCTTTCACCGCGTCTAGATTGGGGCTCTTCAACCAGTCGGAGGCATCAAGGCGGCGCATTAGGCTCGAAACTCGATTGTTCGATTCGGCCACGCCACCAATGGACAAACGAGTTCCGCGAGCATTAACGCTGGTGTAGAAAACACCGTCTGGAACCGTTCGTACCAGCTGATCTAGGACGCGCACAATAATCGGCCGATTTCCCTGAAGCTGCTGAATAACGCGCATCCGATCAATCAGTTGATTGCGCTTACGCTGAAGATCGCGAATTTCTTCGACTTGCTTGTCGAGTTCGCGAATGTTCTGACTCAGGTAGTCATTACGTGCCCGCTGGTTATCGATCTGCGAGTTGATCACCCGATCGACGCCAATAATGATCACCACACCCAACGCAGCAACCAGAGCCAGGATCGTTAGGAATGCTCGCTTGAGCTCCTCACGCCGCGCCTCCCGCCAGGGTAGTAAATTAATCCGGGCCATTAATCGAAGCTCCGGAGCGCCAGACCGCAGGCAATCATCATTGCCGGGGCGTCACTGCCAAGCGCGACCGCGTTAACCCGGGGTGAGATCGTCATGTCTGCAAACGGATTGGCTACCACGGCGGGTGTGTCGAGCTGTTGCTCCACGAGGGCCGTAAGCCCCTCCATGTAGGACACGCCACCGGCCATGATGATGTGATCGACATCGTTGTACTGGCTGGATGAGAAAAACAGCTGTAGGGATCGGGTCACCTGCTGCACAACCGCATCACGGAAAGGGTTTAAAAGCTCCGGTTCGTAATCATCCGGAAGGCCACCTTGCTTCTTTGCTAGTCCGGCTTCTTCAAGAGGCAGACCGTAGCGACGCATGATTTCATCGGTGAGCTGTTTGCCACCGAACAACTGCTCACGAGTGTAGATGGTGGCGCTGTTTTTCAAGACGCTCAAGGTGGTCATGGTTGCACCGATATCCACCACGGCAACAACGCTATCCTCCTTTATGTCGAGCTGATCGCGAATCAGCCCGTAGGCACGCTCCATCGCGTAGGCCTCAACGTCGATCACTTTCGGCGTCAGCTCAGCGCTTTCTATGGCTTCAACGCGCGCATCAATCGTCTCCCGGCGACAAGCCGCGAGCAGCACTTCGACCATGTTTTCACGATCCAGCGAAGGACCTTGCATTTCAAAGTCGAGAGCGACCTCTTCAAGGGGATAAGGAATGTATTGATCGGCCTCGAGGGTGAGCTGCGTTTCGAGTTCGTCTTCGCTCAGACCGGAGGGCATATCGATTAATTTGGTGATCACCGCTGATCCAGCGACAGCGGCTGAGACGGTTTTCAGTTTAGTACGAGACTGCGCGACCACATTACGAACCGACTGCGCTACCGCGTCGACGTCGTTGATCGCCTTTTCCACCACTGCATCCTGCGGCATGGAACTCACCGCATAGCTCTCGACCCGGTACTTATCACCGGAACGACTCAGTTCCAGCAACTTCACGGTTGTGGAGCTGATATCGAGGCCCAATAGCGGCGTCTGCTTACGTTTTCCTAGCAACCCAAGCAAGTCGTTTTCCTATATGTTTCACGGACTTAGCTTTACTTTATGCTCTTATACTTGAATTATAAGCGTTAAGCTACCCCACATTACAATGAAAAGACAAAAAAAGCCTATAATTACCATAGGGTTCGCGCAGCGATGGATCATCAGATTCGAACCCGGTCTGAGTGGTTCAACTGCTGTCAGCGCTCCATAAGTCAGTGACTAATAATCGATAGTTTGCGGGGGATTGAGTGAATTTTTTGCGCTGGTGCCTACGCCTGGCGGTGCTTGGAGCGCTTGGCACAGCATGGGTTCTTGCGGGCGTGTACCTCTATCTCAGCCCCAACCTTCCTAACGTCGAAACGCTGCGAGATGTCCGCCTACAGACTCCAATGCGCGTTTACAGTGCCGATGGCGCTCTCATCGGACAGTTCGGAGAGCAAAAACGGAATCCACTGGCCTACGACGAAATACCGCAACAATTCGTGAACGCCCTGCTCTCTGCAGAGGACGACGGATTCTTTGAGCATCGGGGCATCGATATCGGCGGGCTCCTGCGTGCCGTATCGGAGCTACTCATTACCGGTGAAAAAGGCTCTGGAGGCAGTACGCTGACCATGCAGGTCGCTCGCAACTACTTCCTATCTCTGGAACGGACCTTTTTCCGTAAATTCAACGAGATTCTCCTCGCCATAGAAATCGAACGTCGGCTTAGCAAACAGGAAATCTTTGAGCTGTACGTTAACCGAATTTTCCTTGGCCATCGGGCCTACGGCTTTGAAGCGGCCTCGCAGGTGTATTACGGCAAGAGCATCGGTGAGTTAACCCTGGCTCAGCACGCCATGCTCGCGGGCGTGCCCAAATCACCGTCGACAAAGAACCCACTCAGTGGACCGGAGGATGCGAGAGCTCGCAGAAACTGGATTCTAGGCCGAATGTTGGCCCTGGAGTACATCGATGACGACGCGTATCAGCAGGCGATTGCTACCCCCGTTACTGCGACTCGCCACGGCGCCGCGATTTCTCTCGATGCCCGATACGCTGCGGAAATGGCTCGAAGGCAGATGCTGCAGCGCTACGGGCTTAAAGCCTACACCGAAGGTTACAGTGTCTATACGACGATTAACGGTCCGCTCCAGGAGGTGGCAAATGAGTCAATCGTAGCGGGCTTGCGCACCTACGATGCTCGCCATGGCTATCGTGGCCCCGAGGCGAATTGGCTCGATCCAGAGCGCGCGCCGGAATTGGCACTGCCACTAGATGACTGGATTCTACGACTGAGTGATTTGCCTTCGCTGCTAGGACTGGAAGCAGCAATAGTGTTCGCGCTGGACGACGGTGGAGCGCAAATCGCGTTCGCAAACGGGCAACGGGATAAGCTTCCCTGGGAAGGGGCCTTGGAGAAGGTTCGGCCTTACGTGACGGAAAACCGTCGTGGCAACACCTTTGCCAGCGCAACCGATTTGCTCAAAGTTGGCGACGTAATCCGCGTAGAACGGACGCAAGAGGGCCTTTGGAGCCTCGCCCAGATTCCCGACGCGCAAGCCGCGCTGGTGTCGCTCGACCCAATGGATGGAGCCATCATCAGCCTGGTCGGTGGCATCGGCTACGATGTCAGTAAATTCAATCGCGCAACACAAGCTCAGCGCCAACCTGGTTCGAACTTCAAACCGTTCCTTTATGCGGCCGCCCTCAGCGTAGGACGGACCGCTGCAACGGTCGTCAATGACGCCCCTATCGTAATAGAAGATCGATCTCTAGAGGGAGTTTGGCGCCCGGAAAACGATAGTGGAAAGTTTTTTGGGCCGACCCGCCTTCGCTGGGCGCTGACCAAGTCTCGTAATTTGGTGTCGATAAGGCTGCTTCAAGATATTGGTATAGAAACTTTCATCGATTACGCAACGCAGTTGGGTTTTGACACAGGCGCCTTTGCCGCGGACCTATCACTGGCGTTAGGCACGCATGCAATGACGCCCCTCGATGTTGCAACCGCCTATGCGATTCTCGCCAATGGCGGTTACCGGGTAGAGCCCTACCTGATTACCCGCATCGACAATCTCGTGGGCCAGACGGTGTTTGCAGCAAGCCCCGCCGTGGTTTGCGATAACTGCGAAGCAGCAGATGGCCAAGCAAGAGGGGTTGAAGATGGTACGGCGGGGGAAGCGGATGAGCTTTCCATGGAGCAAATCCTAAGCCAAGGCGAAAAGAACGCTGAACCTGCGACGATCTATGCGGAGCGAGTCATGGACGAGCGGATCAATTTCATCATCGACAGCATCCTCAAGGACGTTATTAAGCGCGGCACTGGCCGCAAAGCGCTCGCGCTTGGACGCGAAGACATTGCCGGTAAGACCGGCACGACCAACGGGCCGATGGATGCTTGGTTCTCTGGCTACAGCTCTTCGCTAGTAACGAGCACGTGGGTTGGTTTTGATGAATACACGCCGCTGGGGAATCGGGAGTTTGGCGGCACCGCTGCGCTCCCCATTTGGATTGAATTTATGCGCGTTGCACTGGAGGGTAAGCCCGAACGGGCAAAGAATCAGCCAGAAGGGATCAGCTACGTCCGAATTGACCCAGAGACCGGCGCGATGGCGCCGTCAAGCCAGCGCAGCGCGATCTTCGAGTTCTTCCGCAACGAAAACCTTCCGCGGAGTAATCCGGAAAACTTCGACGGTAATAGCAAAGATACGGAAAATTTAATCCAAGATATTTTTTAGCGACTTCACTCTCATGCGCCCCCTCATCCCTCGAAAAGCGCTTTAGAGTTCCCACAAAATAATCACGAGCGAGCGCAGGCTTAAGGTCGCCCTTTGCTATGCTCATGCACCTGTGACTTTACCTATCGCAAAGCCCATTCTTCAGGTGGCAGTTCCGACGCCACTGCGCAAATCGTTTGACTATCTGCTGCCGGAGAGTTGCGCTGATGCATCGCTTAAACCGGGGATTCGCGTGCAAGTCCCGTTCGGCAAGCGGTCACTCGTCGGAATTCTGTTGGACGTTAAGCACTCCAGTGATACACCGCAGGAGCAGCTAAAGGAAGCGGAACGCTTACTCGACGAAGAACCCATCTTAGCAACGCGCCTGATGGAGCTTTGTCTTTGGGCGGCAACGTACTACCAGCATCCGATAGGCGAAGTATTCGCAGCGGCGTTACCTAAGCACCTGCGCTCTGGGCGGGAGCTACCCAGCAACGGATGGCGGCTCACAACGCGAGGACTCGGCCTACCGCCGGGCGCTATGAAGCGAGCGGTACAACGAGCGAAAGCTCTAGAGCTCCTTCAAATCGGCGCGGTGGATGACCGTCAGTTTTTCGAGCAGAAGATCAGCAAATCGGTCTTAAGAGAGCTGAGCAAACTAGAGCTGATTGAGCGTTGTGCCGTCGTCTCTCAGCCCGTTAAGGAGGCCCGAGAGAGCGAAGCGCCTCCCCTCGGGAGGGA
>JBCCQO010000148.1:0-7811 GCA_039024595.1 Pseudomonadota bacterium
ATCTCTCTTGCAATCGATATATTCGATTGCGTAAAGGTCCGTACCAGGGGGAGTGGCGTCGATATATCCTAACAGGTCAGCTTCGGTAGTCAGCAGTTTTACTGAATGCCCGGTATGCGTATTCGAGTGCCTTAAAATCAATGGAAGATCTAGATCATTAGCGCGCAACGTTTTTGCAAACTGCTTGCTGGACTCAATACCGCGGCGAAGGCGAACCGTCCGGGGGAAAATAATGTTTGGAATATCGCCAAGTCGTTTGCTGTTCGCATCTCGCGAAGTTTTTAGCACTTTACTAGGTGGATTAATAATCGACGTCAATCCGCGATCGGTTAAGAAAGCATCAATCTCCTGCAAAGCAGGAGTCATACTATCGGCACACGCAATCGCATTCAGAACAAGAGTCATCTCTGGAAGTTCGTCGATGGTATCGAGGTTGCCACCAGCGGCACTCGCGGAAAAAAGATTAGCACTGACCCCCGCCAGCATAATTTCGGTAGAAAAGTGACCGATTTTGAACTTGTAGTTGAAGTGAGGCTTTTGGCCTGGCTTTTGGATGCCGAGTCGATTGCCACCTAGGGAACGAAGAACAAGAAGGTTGGGTTTACCTGCATCTGTCTTGGGAGGCCTACCAATGGGCCGCAACCAACCAGCTGTTTTCATACAACGGGTAGCGAGTTTTTCATGGCCTGCTCGCTGGCTGACAGCAGCTAGACTCAAAAGAGATTCGAAGTCCATCTGTCCGTTCTCCAGACAGGACGAAAGCACAGACCTAGAGCGCTTGAAGTCACCAAGCTTGAACAGGACATTGCCCAGTATTAAGGCGCTAGCCCAATCGATTTCAGGATGTTTGAGCGCTCTATCGACATGGCGCCGGGCTAGATCGTGACGACGTGTGTTTAAAAGTAGACCGGCAAGAATCAACCGCGGCATTAGCTCTGAAGGGCGACGTCGGACTAGGCTGTAAACGGACCGGAGTTCCTTTCGGTCAAATTCAGAAAGCACTCTAACAGGCAAAACTGGTTGTCTCGGACTCATTGCGGGTTTTCGAGGCAACCTGCATAGATTCGAGCCCGGTACATCAGCCGGTCGCTGCTGCCTGCGAACCCCGTCCGACCGTGCATGACCTTTAGGTTATTCAAGAAGAGTGTTTCCCCAGCTCGCAGGTGAAAGCGATCAACAATCGATTCCTCGCTGAGGATCTCATCGAGCCGACCTAGGGCCTGTTTACCCTCGTCAGGTACGGTTCTCATGTCCGCATTTTCTAGTTGTGCACGGTAGTAACGAATTCGCGGCACGCCGTTGTTCGACCAAAGAACGGGCAGGTTTTTTTGGGAAAAAGGAAAGATTGATCGTGCGAGAGTGCGAACCTCTTCCTCTTTAAGGCGACTGAGGATCCGCTCAATCGGCAGCATAATGGTGTCTCCTCCAAGCGCATCATCGCGAACCATTTGAAACGCCACCAGTTCCTGAGGTGCAGCCTTAAAGCTGCTGTCCGTATGAAGGGTAAGAGGTTGATTCGTACGGCTATAGTTGGTCGTCTTACTCACCTTGTTTGCGCTTTCCGGATTAATCATGACCTTGGTTAAGGAGATTTTATTGCGGCTTTCGGCGGATGTGCCTTTGCGGTGCGGCAAGGTGTTCGCAATAAGCCTGCAAATCCCCATAGTCAGCGAGTAGTCTTCGGTAGGAGCGGTTGTTCTAACAACAACGTAATACGGCGGTTCACGAAGGCCGTCAATGACCTGTTGCGCCACATCCTGAATGAGCGCAGGTATTCTATCTTCGGATGCCTTTGTGAGGTCTTCGCCATGGATAGTTGGTGGATTCAAGATCAAGACCCCGCATTAAACCCTATTAGTTTACCGCAGAACTCTGAGAGGCCCTGTTAACAGACTCAGAGTGCGATCGTTGCGTCAATCCTAACATCGGCTGGCTTACCCACTTTAATTACGAGTGGCCGGGTTAGTCCCATCCGTTCCGTCTAAAGTAAAAAGTGTATAAGGTCAGCAAATACCTTACTGGATTGTCGTTTTGAGAGCCGCCATGGTGAGAGTCGTATACCGCTGGCGTGTCGCGAATGAGGACTTCCCTGCTTTCCGAGAAGCTTGGCAAGCCGCGACTAATCGCATCCACGAGACCGTGCCAGGGGCGCTTGGGAGTTTTATGTTGCGCGCTTTTGACGACCAAAGTGAGGTCATCACGATCGCAAAATGGACCAGCCGTGAGGCCTGGGAGCGCTTTTGGGATCAAGCCGACCCGCGAGCCATGAGGACAATGAGGACCCTCGGCGAACGCTTGAGTGCTGAGCTGTTTGAAGAAATAGAGGACTACACACGTTAAGGCGTAGCCAGCTGGTAAAGAACCGCAAGGAGATACCGAGCTTGGTCTTAATACCGCGTGTTTTTTTATTGGCATGGGCAGATTGGAGCAGGACTTGCCGGGGATTGATCGTAATGGCGCTTGAAATTGGGCCGATATCCTTCAACAAAGAAGTGGGCGCTCTGCTTGAGGGGGAGAATCTACCGACTGCCGATCTTCGAACGGCTGCCAGCTTGAGCAAGCGAAACGATCAAACCTCCCGGAATCCAGTAGAACTTTTTGGTGCACGCTGCGACGATGAGCTGAAGGGCCTGGTTGGACTTGAATACTATGGCCATGTGGCGCTACTTCGCTCACTCGTTGTACACCAAAACTTCCGTCACTCCGGGAGTGGACGTTTACTAGTGGACTTCGCCGAGCGGCAAGCGGCGCTGTCTGGCGTGCGAACGCTTTATTTGCTCACGACGACCGCCACCGACTACTTTGCTCGCATAGGATACCAAGCGCTGTCGCGAGACGATGCTCCTGCCGCGATCGCAACCACCGCGCAATTTTCCGATCTGTGCCCAATCTCAGCGAGCTTTATGGCAAAGACTTTGTTCAGTTCTGATGAATCGGTACCCGCCGACGTAGAGGTATGACTTCGATTAAACGAGGGGATCCTATATTTCTCCGTCTGAACTTTTTCTTTTTTCTGATCGGCATCACCCTCGTTCTGTCTGGATGTAGATCTGAGCCTTCGTCAGTACTCTCCCCTGAAAAACTGGCCGAGGCCGCCCACATACCACCGCATGCTCTCACTGCATTTGTTTCCTTTCTCGAGAACGAAATCGATCTTCAAATAGATCAACATGGCGTCCCTGGACTGGCGATCACGCTGGTACATGACGGTCAGATTGCTTGGACCCGCGGCTTTGGCACCGCTGATCGCGAACGAGGGACGCCGGTGCGAGCCGATACGAGATTTCAGGTAGCGTCCATTTCGAAGTCTCTAACCGCCCTAGGCGTGCTCAAACAGGTCGATGGAGGATCGATAGAGTTGGATGCGCCGATCGAGCGCTACCTAAGTCGCTGGTCCGTTCCCGAGTCGGAATTTGATAGTACAGGAGTTACTGTACGCCGCCTGCTGAAGCATGAAGCGGGACTCTCCGTTAGTGGTTACCTCGGTTTCCACCCCGACGCGGATCTGCCATCGCTAGAGCAGTCTCTGCAAGGTGCACTGGGCTCACACTCACTGCTGACCTGGTTTTACAACCTGCTATACCCATCTCGACACAGCGTACATCTGATTGCAAAGCCCGGAGACGAACCCATTTACTCCGGGGGCGGCTACACGGTGCTGCAGCTCATGCTTGAAGAAGTGACCGGCCAGGACTTCACGAGCTACATGCAGGACGAGATTTTGGAGCCTCTCGGGATGCATAGCAGCAGCTACCTTGCGAGCGAGCAGATACTCTCCAAGGTGGCGACTGCCTATACTGGATTTTGGTCCATCAGCGCATCACCAAATTATCTCTATACCGCCAAGGCGGCCGCTGGCTTGTACGCTACTAGCGACGACTTGGCGCGCTTCACCCTGCCCTTCTTGGATAACCATGAGAACCCGGTTCTCAGTAAGTCTTTAGCTGCGCTGATGCTAGAGGATGAGTTAGGCACTCGCAGAAGCAAGCTGACTAACGGTGCACTCGTGTTCTCCCATACGGGGATGAATATGGGCGACTGGAACGCAGTCTACCGTTTTGTGCCGCACCATCGTGCGGCCCTAGTGGTTTTGACCCACGGAAAGAACGGCCAGCATGTTTATCGCTACGTGTCGGAACTCTGGCTCGCCTGGCTTTCGAGTACGAAGTCGAAAACGGGCTGAGAGCAATTTGTGGAGTAAGCGCGGAACGTCAACCAAATTTCAGACAAAGGCCAAA
Organism: Pseudomonadota bacterium; assembly: GCA_039024595.1. Lineage (GTDB taxonomy): Bacteria > Pseudomonadota > Gammaproteobacteria > Pseudomonadales > Halieaceae > Congregibacter. Next base: position 4,239 of record JBCCQO010000148.1, read on the forward strand.
AGCCGCAGCAAACAACTCGCTGGGACTCGATCCTGACCGACGCTAGCTATTTGGCACTAAGAACCCTAAAAGCACCGCGTTTGTGATGCTGTGTGCTAAGGGAAGGTACTGGCTAAGACTGAACGCAATTGGGCGATGCGGTGGCTCTGCTACTTCCCGCTTGCACAGGTTCCAGGCTAGACTTTGCGCTTCCTCCAGTTACTCGCTCCATCTCATGGCTACCGCTCGCAAAAGCACCCGACCTGTTAGCGCCTCGTCTAGGGGTCGACAGGAAAAGCTATCCAGGGCGCAGATCCTGGAAAACGCTTTGGCACTCACCCGCCGTAACGGGGTCTCGTTTTCCATGCGTGATTTGGCCAACGAGCTTGGCGTGTGGCCCATGGCCGTTTACCGCTACTACAAAAATCGCGATGAACTTCTGGAAGATATAGTAGATTCGGTAATCGAAGAAGTCCTAGAACCGAGCGTTCTCGCGAGGCTGAACAACGACCAGCAATCCGAGCAAGCGCGTATGCGTGAGTTCACGTCTCACCTTTATGACGTCATAGTTCGCTATCCAGGTATTTCGCAGCAATTCTTGTATGGCAGTACCTACTCGAAAAACCGCTTCAAACTGGTCGGCGTTTACATGGATTTTATGACGAAACTAGGCTTGTCGGCGCGCCGAGCCGCGGAGGTCGTTCATTCAGTTTCGCTATTGGTTTTTCAGGCAGCTACCCTTGAATACGCAGCCGAGCGCGGTGATAGCAGTCTTGATAAGGTAAAACGCGAAGTAGAAGAAAACATGGACCCAAGGCTCGCGTCGCCCGAGGTTGTAGATGTGTTTTTAAATACCAGTCGCCGCGAGCGAGCCCTCCGAGGGGTCGATATGGTCATCGCGGCAGTGTCAGCGGAGCTCGACCTCTGAGCACGGCGACTCGCGCAGGCCCTTGCGATAGCTAGGCGCTTACACGCCGACACACCTTGCCGACTCTCCTTAAAGTCGCTCTCAATCTAGTAAATCAAACTGCTAAAGCCAGTCCAGAAAGCGTACTGATCTCGGTCTACGCTCGGGCGATTCGCAGCATCAGTCGAGTTAATTACCGCGGTCGACAAACGGCGCCGCTAGAGTGTACGCTGTACACAAAGCTACGACTCGCGACAAAAATGAATAATCATGGCGATCCATAGCACAGCTATCTTGAGTGCTTCGCAAAAGGCTAGATCGAGTATCAGACCCTGGACGCTCGTGGCGCTGTTGATGCTAGCGATGGTGTTTTCAATCATCGACCGCCAGGTACTAGCCCTCCTGGTTGAACCGATCAAAGACGATCTCGCCCTTTCCGATACAGAACTCGGCGTACTCTTGGGGCCGGCCTTCGTTAGCTGTTATCTGCTTTTCGGCCTGCCTTTTGGGTGGGCTGCGGATCGCTTCCCCCGCCGTTATGTCATCGCCCTTGGCGTCGGCATCTGGTGCTTGGCAACGATCACCTGCGGGCTGGTTGGCTCTTTTGCTCTCTTAGTGGTCGCTCGGGCATTAGTAGGCGCCGGTGAAGCTGCACTGACACCGTCAAGCATGTCGATGCTGAGCGATGTCTTCCCAAGGGAACGCATGCCTTTAGTCACCAGCGTACTCAGCATCGCAATGCATCTAGGCGCGGCCAGTGCGTTCCTCGTGGGTGGCCTGGTTGTGAGCCTTGTGGGCGAAGGTGTGGTGTTTATCCCCTTCCTGGGCGAGCTATCCGCGTGGCGGATGACGTTTGTCGTTGTCGGCACACCCGGGCTCGCTTTGGTTGCTGTCTTCCTGTTGATACGTGAGCCGCTGCGGACAGGCACAGCAACAACAGCGGAAAACGAGCGCAACGACTATCGAACAGAAACTGCCGCGCGCAGTCTGCGGGATTTCTATCGAGCAAATCGTCAAACACTCAACGTTCACATGAGTGTGTCGGCACTGCTCACCCTCAGCACCTATGCCTTTGTCAGTTGGGCACCCTCGTACCTTATGCGAGTGCATAACGCCAGCACTGAAAATGCTGCTTTCACGCTTGGGCTGGTGAGCCTTATCTGTGGCCCTCTTGGAGCGCTTGGAGGCGGCGTACTCTCCACAAGACTGCATCGCAATCGAGGTCGCGACGACGCGCCCTGGATCGTCATGGCGACCAGTGCGCTGGGCGCCGCACTCTTCGGTGCACTTGCCTTTACGACTACCAACAAGATGATCATGTTTCCTTTCGTCGCCCTGGCGATGCTGTTTGGGAGCCTGTACCTCGGCGTGATACACGGCGCCCTTCAGATGATTACACCTGCTCACCTCAAAGGGCAGATGGCCGCCATTATGCTGATGGCCATGACAGGTATCGGCACGACTCTTGGGCCTGTGACAGTAGCGCTTCTGACTGACCAGGTCTTTAGAGACCCGCTTCGGGTCGGCCATTCCATTGCTCTGGTCTCAGTAGCAGCCGGTCTGGTGGCTGGCTACCTCCTACTGAGAAACCTAACAAGTTTTCAGTCGAGCTATCGCAAGGTCGCTTCACTCTGAACACAGCTATTCTGTCGGAGGAAATTATGAACTCGAACTCACCCAATCCTATTACAGAGCTGGTCTTACGCGGCGAAAACTACCAGGGAGATGCGGTGCTATTTGATATCAGCGGCGAGCGCATCACCATCGGTGCCGGTGATCCGAAAGCTGAATTAAGTATGAGCGCCGATTCTTTGCAACGAATGATCGCCAAGGAAGTAGCGTCGTCAGAGCTATTTATGGCGGGTGAGTTGACGATAGAGGGGGACTTCAATGCCGCGATAGCGGTAGGGGCCGTGTTAGAAGCCGACGAGTCCGGCGGGAACCCGCTTGAGTCGGCAGGCACCGAAAACAACAACATAGCCTATCTGGACAACGTCGGCCTACTGGTCGGCGACCTGCATGCTACGCGGGACCGCTTTGAGCAGTTGGGCTTCAACCTTGCGGAGCGCGGCACCCACTACTACGAGAATCCACCGGGCACATTCACAACCTGGGGCACGGCGAACCACTGCGTTAACTTTCGCGACGGAGGTCTCCTGGAGTTTATCGCTCACTACTATCCGGAGCACCCGGCCGGTCTTTACGGCCAACAGCTGGAGGCAAACGGCAATCACTGGGGGAAAATCACCTTGCACTGCCAGTCGGCAGATGGGGAGGTTGCGCGTCTCAAACGCCAGGGACGCCCCACCGCGGACGCGTCGACACTCTACCGATACATTGATGGAGAGCAATTCTCGCCCGACCCGGAACATTCCAAGAAAACCCTCTTGTTCTCTTACCCAACCTCATTTCAAGACGGATTCATGATGGTTGGCGCCGAGCACACGCTCGGCGAGTTTCCAATCAGTGACGCGCATTATTCCCACCCCAATGGCGCAGAGCGTATGCCCTTTGCTCTCATCAATGGCGCAGAGCGTATGCCCTTTGCTCTCATCGCAGCGGCGGACCTGGAAGGTACGGTTGAACGCTATGAGCAAGCAGTCTCAATAAAAAGCGAACACTACAACGGGGAATATCGGATTGCTCTCGGTCGGGATACGCATTTGCGATTTACCGCAAGCGACGCC
>JBCCQO010000149.1:0-7796 GCA_039024595.1 Pseudomonadota bacterium
ACCCCGACCAGTAATCCGCGCTCGGTGGTATCCCGTGAGAAGAAACCGAGTAGGAACATACTCAACTTAGCGCCGACAAAGTAGGAACCAACCTTACTAAGGGTCTCTAATACAGACCCTTCACTACCGGCAAAAAACAGTGCAGGCACAATAATCAGCGCGGCCCAAAACACGGTAAAAATCCGCGACACGACAAGATAATGCCGCCCATCGCGGTCCGGCTGGAAATAGCGTTGGTAGAAGTCGATCGTTGAAACGGTCGACATCGAGTTGAAGGCTGAATCTAGGCTCGACATGCTTGCAGCCATCACCGCTGCGGCGATGATGCCCATCAAGCCAGGGAGCCCGTAGTCGCTCGCAAACTGAAGAATTATCGTATTACCGTTCTCGAACTCGCGACCGCCGTAATAGCTGTAAAACAGCACGCCTAACAGAATGAACAAGAAATAGATGAAGAACGCACCAAAGCCCATCATTAAGAAAGACTTCTTCGCATCACCTATGTTTTTAGCGGCGAGAGTGCGCTGCACCATCATTTGATTGGCACCATATACAGTGATGTGGAACAAGGTCATTGCCACCAAGCCGGACCAAACGGTAGTCACCCGGGTAAAGTCCAAATCAGGAATCAGCGCATCCGTTCGCCCCTGAGCTTTAAGATCCTTAAGCACCTCCATGATCGGCGCGGGCATCTCGCCGATAAGAGCGAATAAAATAATGAACGCCCCCACAAACAAAATACTGGCTTGAATCACATCGGTCCAAATAACCGCTGCGATACCGCCGAGCGATGTGTAGATGAGTGCAATGACGGTCACAATCAGAATGCAGTACTCCACCTGAACGCCCGTAATGAATTCCAAGACTAGGGAAGTCGCGTACAAAATCGCCGCCGAGGTCAATGCCTGCGAGGTTAGAAACACGGCGGACATGACGCTCCGAGACGTGGGGCCGAAGCGCTTCTCCAAATACTCGTAGATCGAGGCGACACCGCTGTTGTAGAAAAAGGGTAGAAAAAAAGTGACCACGAACAGGATCACCAACTGATAGTTGAGATGAATAGCGATAACCGACATCCCTTCTTCGTATGACCAAGCTGGACCGCCCAAGAAAGTAAGTGCGCTGACGTAAGTGCTTACAACGGAGATGCCGATCGCCCACCAGGGAATACTTCGATCACCCAGGAAGAAGTCATCGGCAGACTCCACTTTACGGCTGAGAAACATACCAAGGGCCAGATTTCCCAGGATATAGACGACGAGTATCGTCCAGTTGAGCGTACCGAAATCACCCACGGGCAGTACCTCCGATCAATCCGCGCATCTGTGCAAACACATCCAAGCCCATTTGTTGCAGCATGTGGCAGATGTCGATGGCAACCCAGTTCTCGATTAGCAAATCGCCCTCGCGGCGCCAAATGTCCATGACTCGAAGTTCCAAATGAATGCCGCTTGCCGGTAAGCCCAACCAACCGCCACCGCTATGGGTCGCGTGCATGTGCGGCCAGCCCCCTGTCGCTACATAATCTCCACACGCGACTGTGCAGGCGTGATGATCCACATCACGATCGGGAAAGCCCTCAAGAAAAGGACCTTGATGCTGGGCGCGAAAACCTTCGATACCCCGTGTCGTGCCAATACCCGCTGGTCCGTACCACATAAAATCTGGATGCCAAAAACGAGCGAGATCCATGCTTTGCAAGCTGCGTCCATCGTATGCTCGCAAGCCGTCGAGCATATCCATAATGAGTTTTTTCGTACTCTCATTGCGGGCGAGATCGCTATGGTCGGGTAGTAAGCCATCTTGAGTGAGAGGTGCCGGAATAGCCCCGGCATAGCCGAGACACGGTCGCAACGGGTAAACACCAACCTGCAACATCGCGTCCAAAAAATCCGGGATCAAGTAAGCTTCGACGATGACCCCATCAGCGCTACGTACAAGCTCCGTGTAGCGAAGAAAGAGGACCCGCCCTGATGCGGGTATCCCATACAGCGGTTCTGAAAACGTGCCAACAAAAAAGCCCGTACCCGCTGCCCAGCCGCTGCCGTCTCCAGCTTCCAAGGCGATAAGCGGTCGCCGCTCAAGGTCGGGCAAACTGACATAGAGAGGTTCAAGCCATTCACGGACGAAGGCATCTCGTCCGTGAATGGAATTTACCGGGTGCGCAACATTCCAGCTGACATCATCCGCAAGGATGGAACTGAGGAAGCGTGTATCTGCGTGCGAAGCTTTGTACAGCTGATCAAGCAGCTGATTTGTTGTTATGTGCATTAAGTGGCTTATACCCCGAAGGGAAGTCAGCTAGAGTCTCCAGCAACTTCGTGTTGGGTTGAATGATTGTCTTTTAATGAAGCTTCTTGCCAACTCGGTGCAGCGGGGTGACGAGATCCGCGTACGAAGAAAGCGATGGTGTCTGCACCGGTTGAGTTTTCGAAGGCGTGAGCCAATCCAATAGGCACGGTGAGAACATCACCAGCACCGAGAGTCAGACTCTGCCCGTCCCAAAGGTAATTGAGCGAACCGCGATGCACATAGACCACTTCCTCTTCGTCTCTTGTGTGAAGGGGAAGGTAGCTGCGAGCGGAAAACTCCAGGCGACGGACATTAAAGCAGTGCGGCCAAGCCAGCTTGCCTGCTCCAATCCCTTCCGCACTGTTGGCCTCACCGATAACGGGTAGCTCTTGTACACCGGGTGCAACGGATGACAGGCTTGATGAACTGCCAGCCCGCTGCTCCGCGCTTGTACTAATGCATGCGAGCATTTCTTCCAAGCTCATCACGCGCACGGCCGACACCTGCTCTTCAGAAGTTCGCGGCATCGGGGCCATACCGGCAGGGACCGACTCGCCTTTGGTAGTGTCGACAAGGTTTCCGTTTTCCAGGAGTACCAGGCCATAGTCTTCCGCCTTATCGAACACATCGGGAGCCCAGAGCACACTGCCCGGATCGTCGCCACCGAGAACAGCGAACAAATAACCAGTGTTATCCCCAATGTTCTCGAAACCGCGAAACACATTTGTGGGTATTGATATGCAATCACCCTCTTCAAGAATTGCTTCGCCGTCCTGGCACTTATCACCCCACCGGAATGCCCAGCGGCCGGAGTGAACGATAAATACTTCTTCCGTCTCGTGGCTGTGTTGTGAGTTTGTGCATCCCGGAGGCTGGCGAGCACCACCGATATTAAAACCGTGCGGCTCTGGTATGTGTACGTGTTGATCGGGGTTTTCTGATACGCCGGGACCGATGATGGTGAAGTTTTCCTTTTGGTCCGAACCCGGCGTGTAGGTATCGACGAAGGCGTTTTTACAAGGTATGAGGTCTCGGTAGCGAACCAGGCGCTGCGCGGCCATCTGAGCTGCGTCTAACGATTGATTCATAGGGTGTACCTCACTCATTTTTCGTTTCTTATTCTTGTGCTCGTCGCTAGCTACGCGAGCAGCATGACAATAAAAAGAAGCGGGCTACCGCAAAGACGACTTCCGCTTGGACCTGCTTGTTTCCTTATCGATTGGTGTTTGCAATGCAGTAGGCCGCGAAGAGCAAAATAATCGCCAACCGCCGTCGGTTTTGAAGTCCTACCGCTGAATCCTCAAAAGCGCTCGATTTCAAAGTACTTCGAATGCAAAATTAATTCAAGTATCATTGCGTTTTATTCTGAGGTTTTTCTAAGATGTTGTTTTAGAATGTTTTTTTCTCTTAATAGAAATGAATCAAGATGCAAGCAGTTACGTTAGTTTGCTAAGTATTACCTCTTTCAACCGCTAGGCGCCAATTTCGCTATGCAACCATTTATCGACGCCCACCATCATCTTTGGAATCTGACCGAATGTAACTACCCATGGCTCATGGCGCGTGGTGAAACACGGTTTTTTGGCGACCCAACGCCGATCCAAAAGAACTATCTGGTGGAAGACTTTCTTGATGAGAGTAGTCGCTACCGACCGACCAAATCCGTGCACATCCAAGTAGGCGTTGCGGCGCAGGATCAGCTGAACGAGAGCCGGTGGCTACAGCAACTCGGCGAATACCCCCACGCAATCGTTGCGGCCTGTGACCTTACCGCAGCCGGCCGCGACGCCGAGCTTGAACAGCAGCGGCAGTTCAGCAAAGTACGTGGCGTACGACAAATACTTGGTCGCCACCTGCTTGAAGATCGCAAACACAATAGCGATCAGCTGATCGAAAGCGCTGAGTTTGAACATGGTTTAAGGCGCTTAGCTGCATTAGGCCTGACTTTCGATCTCCAGGTGATACCGCAACAGATGCGAAGAGTGCAGCTCTTACTGAGAGGAATTCCGGAGCTCCCTGTCGCCCTTTGCCACTGTGGTTCACCGTGGGAGCAATCGGGGCAAGGGTTTCGCAATTGGAAAGCCGGATTGCATGCTCTGGCGGAGCTTCCAAACCTAGTGTGCAAGATTTCTGGCCTCGGAATGTTTAACCCCAGCTGGTCGGTCGCTTCCCTGGGACCTATCGTTGAAACGGTTATCGAAACCTTTGGGCCGGAGCGGGTAATGCTCGGATCCAATTTCCCCGTCGACAAGCTTTACAGGGAATACGAAGAGCTCTGGGAGGCCTACGCACAGCTTCTTGCGTCGTATTCCGAGGTCGAACAAATGCAGATGCGCTACAAGGTAGCTGAGCGCTTTTATCGAATCTAGCTAAAGCAAGCTAATCCAACAAAAGCAGTAATAAAAAAAGGGCGGTGGGTAATACCCACCGCCCTTTGTCGTATCGGCAAAAGCGCGCGAGCTTAGAAGCTCATACGGAAAGTCGCGCCGTAGTTTTGCGGGTAGAGATAAGACGTCTGTACGACATCATCACCGTTGTTGTTACCCCGGGCGAGAACAGCCTCGTCTTCAATGTTCTCTATGAACAGTTCAACCGCATACTTCTCAGAGGTATCAGTCCAGATCAAGCGCAAATCCGTCTTGGTAAACGAGTCTTGCTGATGCGAAGGATCGGTAGCCAGCAGGTTGGACGTGTTGAACTCATCGGAGTAGTAGGTCTGCCCATAAGCGGTAAGAGAACCATTTTCGCCAAGATCAAAGCGATAGCTCGCAGTCAATCCAATCGTCAGTTCCGGAGACCAGGGTGTTTGCTCTCCAGATTGATCGATGAACGGACGAACCTCGCCGCGGAACAGCTGATACGGATTGGTTTGGCCGAAGGTTCCGAACTCCGAATCCAGGTAAGCGAGTGTACCGGTTAGGGTCAGGTTCTCGGTCGCCAACCATAGCGCATCGAACTCAAGACCCCAGGCTTCGATGTCACCCCCGTTATCCGAGAAGGTAATCACGATGCCCGTGTTCGGATCGGTTCGCTGCCGCTGCGTTAGCAGGTTAGTGTACTCAGTCACGTGCAGCGCGCCGTTCAGCTGTAAAGTACCGCCTGCCAGGATGCTGCGGAAACCCAATTCGACCACTTGCGATTCCTGCTCGTCGGTCGTTGTTGTGGTATTCGCTGAACCGGAGAGGTAGCCAGTAGATGCGGTCAGATAGACCATGACGTCTTCGGTAAGGTCGTACTCACCGGCGAGCTTCCAGGTTGTAACCTGATAGTCCCCATCGAAGTCCGCACCAGATAAAGCACCGCTGCCGAGGGCATCACTCGCACCGCAGTTAAAAGTGAACACGTCACGTGCATTGCTCGGCAAAATCAACGGATCGCTGCCGGCAGCGCCATCAACGACATTCACAACACGATCGACCATTCCATCACCGTTGGTATCGCCGGTGAAGTTGCTTCCACCACAAGACGCTTCTTTCGATTCGTCGTTGTAGCGAAGGCCACCCACTAGGCGGAACTGGTCGGAGATCGCATATTCAACCTGACCAAAAATACCTAGGTATTCCGTATCGATGATCTGATTGTCAGCAAAGAAGCCGCCTAGCACGGTCGCGTCGCTGACGATGTCGGTGCCTTCTAAAATCGTGAACTCGCCCTGCGGCGTGGTGATCACTGGCCGGGTAGAATCGTCACGGACCGTTTGCTGGTAGATGTAGAACGATGTGGGGTCTTCAAGCTCGGAATAGAAGAGACCCGTCGTCCACTGGAGAGGCCCGTCGCCGGCGGACGTCAACACAAATTCCTGCGTGAACGATTCGGACGCTTCGAAAAAACCACCGTTCGAGTTCGGCGTGGGGCTGAAGTCAAAATCAAAGCCGATGTCGTTGGTATAGTCGTTCACCGAGGTGATCGACTTCAAGGTGAACGCGTCGAAGTCGTGGGTCACGGTCAGCGAGATCGTCTCGTCGGTCAGGTCAACTGGCTGGACGTAATCCTGACTGATTTCCCAGGGATCGCCGCCCGGCCCGTTTGAAGCCGTACCGCGACCACCGGAACCCCTGACTGGGTTTGAGCAGTTGCGCACCGAACCGAATGCATCGGTGAGTCCTTCCGGCGTTTCGTTTCGGCAAAGAAACGTATAGCCAAACAAGCCCGCCTCATTACCGTCTTCTTCGAAGCGAAGATAACGGAACACAACTTCGGTGCGATCGGTTGGCGTCCACAGAGCGGACAGACGGAAGCCCGTATCGTCCTGGGCGCCAATATCCGGCCCAGCGAGGTTGTTGATGTAGCCATCACTGTTGTCGTAGACGCCAGCAAGACGCAACGCAAAGGTATCGCTCACCGGCACGTTGACCACACCTTCACCACGAATTCGGCCAAAGCGCTGCGCGCCCACTTCGATAGAACCGGAGAACTCTTCCGTATCTGGCGTGTTGGTGTAGACATTCAATGCACCCGCAAAGGTGTTACGCCCATACAGTGTGCCCTGCGGACCGCGCAGGAATTCAACGGACCGGACGTCGAAGAATCCGCGTGTTTGCTGCGAAGCGCGCGATTGATAAACACCATCAACGAACGCACCCACAATCGAAGCATTGTCGGCGAAAGTCTGGGTGGAGTTCGCCCCTCGGACGTTGAACTTCGCATCGTTACCGGCAAACGCAAAGTTAACGCCCGGAACTAGCAGCTCAAGTCGAGATACGTCGTTGATACCTCCGAGCGCTAAAGCGTCTTCATTTAAAGCTGTGACCGAGATGCTTACATCCTGCAAGCTTTCTTCACGGCGTTCCGCCGTCACCACAACTTCTTCGATAGTGGGTCGATCCTGGGCGAAGGCCGCGCCAGAACCCAAGGTAGCGGCGGTGATTGCTGCCACCTGGGCAGCGACGTGTAGCGCGAGCGGTTTACGGGTGGTTTTAATCATTGATTTTTGCTCCCCGAGTGACGTTAACGTTCTTATCGATTGATTAGGCTTTTTGTTTGGTGGGACGGTTTAATTGATGAGACTTTGCGCAGAGGGCGTGTCCGGCGCCCAGCATGCAAGTAAAATTACTTCGAATGCAATTTCAATGTCAACTATAGCGTTTAATGACCAAGATTATTACCAATCCGAGGGGAAGAAACCTTTAAGAAATCCAAATGCGAATGCTTCTATTTCTTATATTTCCAATAAAAGCAGTCACTTAAGGCGTCATCTAGCCGAATAAGATCTAAGCCTCAGCTATTGCCAAATATTGCTAGCTAATTGATTGCGAAGTCATTTTTTGCTTCTACCAGGCTGATCGCTAAGACCAAGCGCGTAGGCTACAAACGTTTTATTGCTTATGCCGAGTGGATTACGGTGCTGAGGTCTTTGCGCTCGTCTGAGCTCTGGCCTGAGCCCGCGGCTGAGAATCTACGAGAAGCGAGCGAGCAATAGTGAGCCTAGCTTACCCTGTCTCCTCGCTCTTACTGTTCTGCGAAGGACTCCACCAGGCGTGCTGCGCCGCTGAGCAGGAAACTAT
>JBCCQO010000150.1:0-7794 GCA_039024595.1 Pseudomonadota bacterium
CACACCTCCGCCGCCGGTGCCGCCTGCTCAGGAGCGTGCACGTCGGTGACCACCGGTACGGAAAAGCGCTCCTTGATGTCCTGGAGAATCCGCAGCCCTTGCTCGAGCCCCGGCCCCCGAAAGGAATGAATGGAAGACCGGTTCGCCTTGTCGAAAGAAGCCTTAAACACGAGCGGGAGTTGCAGCTCAGTGCAGACCTGGACATAGGTTTGTGCTACCTCGAGCGCAAACTCCCGGCTCTCGAGGACGTTAACGCCTCCGAGTAAGACTAGGGGCTCATCATTGCCGATTCGCAGCGATCCACATTCGACCACCCTATTGATCACATCACTACCACTCACCGATTCAACCTACAGCGCTATCGGCTGAAACCGGATCGTTCAGCGATGAAGAAGTCGCAGCGCTACGGTTGAGCGCCGCGCCAATGAATCCGGAAAATAGCGGGTGTCCGCCGCGGGGTTTCGAGGTGAATTCCGGGTGGAACTGACAGGCGACAAACCAAGGATGTGCGGGCAGCTCAATCATCTCCACCAGACTCTTATCCGCTGACCAGCCAGCAATGCGCATACCTCCCTGTCGCAATTGCTCAAGGTAATTATTATTTACTTCATAGCGATGCCGATGACGCTCGTAGATAACCTCTTCGCCATAGATTGCTCGGATCTTACTGTCTTCTTCGAGATGACAGGGTTGAGCACCCAGGCGCATCGTACCGCCAAGATCCGACTCCGCGTCTCGCTGCTCCGTTGAACCATCTGCGTTCATCCACTCAGTGATCAGCGCGACAATGGGATGCGGAGTATCCGCTTGCATTTCCGTCGAATGCGCTCCCGGTAGGCCGCAAACATTACGTGCATACTCAATGAGGGCGACATGCATCCCCAAACAAATACCGAGGAATGGAATCTGATTTTCACGAGCATAGCGGACCGCAGCGATCTTGCCTTCTACTCCACGGTCACCGAAGCCACCGGGGACAACAATTGCATCAACATCAGCGAGTACTCCAGTGCCCTGGCGCTCGATATCCTCCGCTTCCACGTATTCGATTTGGACATCCGCTAACGTCTGCAAGCCCGCATGCGCCAAGGCCTCATTGAGCGACTTGTAGGCATCCGGCAGCTCCATGTACTTGCCTACCATAGCTACCCGAACCACTTTTTTGCTATCGGCAAACTCTCTCGCTAGCACTTCGTCCCATTCGCTTAGATCTGCCTCCGCACACTCGATATTGAATCGCTCCACCACGAAGGCATCGAGCTGATTCACATGTAGTGCTTTTGGAATTCGGTAGATCGAGTCTGCATCGAGCAACGGTATTACGGCACGCTCTTCCACGTTGGTGAACAGGGCGATTTTTCGCCGAGCACTGTCGTCTATCGACACCGCTGATCGACACAGCAACACGTCCGGTTGAAGCCCGATCGAGCGCAGTTCCTTTACCGAGTGCTGAGTGGGTTTGGTCTTAATCTCGCTGGCGGTGGCGATGTAAGGCACAAGCGTCAGATGCATAAGTAGCGCACGCGCAGACCCCAATTCCACTTTTAGCTGACGCGCCGCCTCTAAAAAAGGAAGACCTTCGATGTCGCCGACGGTGCCACCAATCTCAACCACTGCAATGTCAGCATCACCCGCACCGGCCATGACCCGCCGCTTAATTTCATCCGTTATGTGGGGAATGACCTGCACCGTACCGCCGAGATAGTCACCACGACGCTCCTTCGCGAGAACGGCGTTGTACACACGACCAGAGGTGAAATTATTCCCTCGGGTCATTACAGCTCTTGTGAATCGCTCGTAGTGGCCTAAATCGAGATCGGTCTCGGCGCCGTCTTCCGTGACGAACACTTCGCCGTGCTGAAACGGACTCATCGTGCCCGGATCAATATTGATATAGGGATCAAGCTTGAGAAGAGTTACCTTGAGGCCGCGAGCCTCAAGTACAGCCGCTAGGGAGGCCGCAGCAATCCCCTTGCCCAAAGAGGACACAACACCACCCGTCACGAACACAAATCGCGTCATGCAAATTAGTCCTGTAGACGCTGCCGGGAATCAAACGACCGAAAGACTTTCGGCGTCGCGGCTCGCGATAAGATGGAATTGCAGACTAGCAGAAAGGTGCGCTGCTCTCAACGAATCGATAGCCGGATCGTACTTTTTGCCGCCGCGAGTTGGGGTAAAGAGCGTAGCGTAGCGTCGACAACACTCACCATTGGCTGCCAAAGCCGTGAGCTAGTTTAGTTAGAGCCATTAGCGGATCTATAGAGCGCCATCAGCTAGACCATAGAGAGCCTTCAGCTAGACCATAATGAGCCTTCAGCTGATCTGGAAAGCGCCGATTGTCGGAGCCCGCCATTCCACCGTAATCCCGCTTGCCTTCGCGAGTGGAGAGTAGCAAAAAGGGCCGACGGCTAGGATTTGCGATGCATGGCCCTCGCCGCAACCGAGTAGCGGCACTCTTGAGCGCCAAAACGGTGCAACGCCTGCCTTTTGAAACAGGTCTTTAACCGCCGAGGAGTGACCGCCAGCAGTTAATATTTGATCACCGGGGCGTCGCGTGCGAATCCAGCAAGGACCGATATTCCCCTTAATGCCAGCGGCAGACACGATCAGACTGTCACTGCCGAGCCACTCTCCGTGATAAGAATCAGCAATCTCGATTGCAGCGGGCGCTTCCTTTAACTCACTTGGCCGACAAATGATGCGCTGGCGATAACGCTCAAGCGTCCAACTTTTAGTGCGAAGCTGGGCGCCCGTTCCCTCTGCTAGCTGGCGCACAAATTCGCTCAATTTTGCCGCACTTGGCATTGGCAAATTTAATTCTTGTAACCAGGCTCGAAGCATTTCTCTTGCTGCAGCAGAATCTTGTGGTAAACCACTGAGATCTAAGGCTGGATCGCCGACTGCGGTTCGGCTCGTCGGTAGCTGCGAATCACGTTGGGTTTCGGCGCATAGCACGGCGCTTCGGCTTATCGTTTTTCGGTAGCCCGGCCAGTGTTCTTCGAGTCGAGGGAAAATCTCGTTGCGCAGAAAGTTTCGATCAAAGTCTGCATCGTCATTGCTAGGATCCTCTATCCAGGTGAGACCTTGCTCCAGAGCATAAGCGGACAGTTCGCTCTTGGGGACGGTGAGGAGTGGCCGTAGCAGCTGCGCGGCCCCGAGCGAACGGCTCGCTCGCATCGCAGCTAAACCACGGGGTCCGGAACCTCGGAGAAGCCGCAGCATCACCGTTTCGACCTGATCGTCCTGATGATGGGCCAGCAACAATAAATCACCCGAGTCGAGCTTCGAAGCAAACCATGCATAGCGGGCTTCACGCGCAGCGGCCTCTAAACCGCGACCTGCCGGTTTGACCGTGAGCGTCGTGGCTTCGAAAGGGATTTCCAGACCGGCACATACACGACGGCAGTGCTCTGCCCATGCATCCGATGATTCCTGAAGCTGGTGGTTGGCGTGCAACACGAGCGGCTTGTAGCCCGCTGCACACGTGAGATGCAGTAAAACCGTGGAGTCCAGACCACCGCTATACGCAACGAATATGCGCTTTGCGTTTTTAAGCTCGTCGTCGATCGCGGCTAGGGCAATCTCTGCCTTACTCGGACTCACGGCTGCTACCTAGCCTGCAAGCCGAGGCCGCGATGCACAGCGGAATAAAGAAATAGCAGGTCGGCTAGTTTCCGTAGGACAAGAGTCGATCGTAGCGAGCGTCAAGCATCTCATCGGTAGCAAGGCTCTTTAAGCGGTCCATCTCAGAAAGCAGGTGTTCTTGTATTCGAGTGGCCATAAGCTCTTTGTCACGATGCGCTCCACCAAGCGGTTCTTCAATAGTTGCATCAACGATCCCGAGCTCTTGCAACTTTTCAGACGTAACACCCATCGCTGCGGCCGCGTCGGCGGCAAACTCGCTGGATTTCCAAATAATGTTGGCGCAACCCTCGGGAGAAATCACAAAGTAGGTCGCGTATTGAAGCATCGCCAAGTGGTCAGCCACGCCAATACCAAGCGCTCCGCCTGAGCTGCCCTCCCCGATCACAACAGAAATGATCGGCGTTCGCAGACGCGACATAACTGCCAAGTTAGTTGCGATCGACTCAGAGATCCCTCGCTCCTCCGAATCAATACCGGGATAAGCGCCAGGGGTATCGATCAAAGTCACCACCGGTAGGGAAAAACGTTCGGCCATCTCTAACAATCGGAGGGCTTTTCGGTAGCCCTCGGGCTTTGGCATACCGAAATTTCGGTAGACCTTATCTTTCACGGAGCGGCCTTTCTCCTGGCCGATCACCATGACCGGGTCACCACCGAGCCGAGCTACGCCTCCGACGATCGCCTTGTCATCGCCAAAGCGCCGGTCACCGTGGAGCTCATCGAAGTCTTCAAAGACTAAGGGAATATAGTCTAGGGAATAGGGTCGGAGCGGATGACGAGCAACTCTGACAATATCCCAGGGACTTAGATTAGAGAAAATCTTCTCAGTTAGTTTCGAGCTTTTTGACCTTAGCTCTTCAATTTCGCTAGAAATATTGAGGTCCGCATCAGAGCTCACTAACCGAAGCTCTTCGATCTTTACCTCGAGATCGGCGATTGGCTGCTCAAAATCCAGATAGTTCGGGTTCATGAATTAGGCTCTTGATTCGGCTCTTACAGTAAGCGGCGGTTAGTAGGGTCGGAAATTGTATTCCAGTTCCAGCGTCAGATTCGGGTTTTAAATTCTTATTGGCCTAGACAGCCAGCCGCGATACGAAGAACACAGCATCGAACAGCCCAACTATCAGAATAGTACCGAAATTACCGCCTGCCTTCACTCCCAGCCACGAACCAAGCCATACCAATCCAAAGCTACTCAAAACGACGTTTTCGCTCGGAGCACCGCTACACAAGTGTTTGAGCGGTTGGCCAGTCGATTTGTGTGGGACTTATCCTACGAGGGTGATCATCACCCCGGCCGCTACTGCTGATCCGATCACGCCTGCCACATTTGGACCCATCGCGTGCATCAGCAAAAAGTTGTTTGGATTTGCCTCTAAGCCCATCTTGTTACTTACGCGGGCTGCCATCGGGACTGCCGAAACTCCAGCGGAACCGATCAGCGGATTGATAGGGGTGTTGCCTATGCGATTCATCACCTTTGCGATCAATACTCCAGACGCCGTACCGATACTGAAGGCCACAATCCCCAGGGCAAGAATACCCAGGGTATTCGTATCAAGAAACTTATCAGCGACGAGTTTTGAGCCTACCGCAAGGCCCAAAAAAATCGTGGTGATGTTGATCAATGCGTTCTGCGCCACCGAGCTTAGTCGTTCGACGACGCCGCACTCGCGCATCAAGTTTCCGAGGCAAAGCATGCCCAAGAGTGGCGCCGCATCGGGCAAAAGGAGAGCGGCGAGAAGGAGAAGCATGATCGGAAAAACAATACGCTCTCGCTGAGTGACCTCGCGAAGCTGCACCATCTCGATCTGACGTTCCGCCTCGGTGGTCAACAAGCGCATGATGGGCGGTTGTATAAGAGGCACCAGAGCCATGTAGGAATAGGCGGCAACTGCGATAGCGCCCAACAGTTCCGGTGCGAGAACGCTGGCAACGTAAATCGCGGTTGGACCGTCGGCACCGCCGATAATACCGATAGCCGCAGCATCTCGCAGGGAGAAATCTGTGATACCCAATTCCGTTAAACCAACCGCACCCAAAATCGTCGCAAAGATTCCAAATTGAGCTGCGGCGCCCAGGAACAGGGTTCTTGGATTGGCCAACATAGGACCAAAATCAGTCATGGCGCCTACGCCCATAAAAATAACTAAGGGCGCGACGCCCGAACCAATCGCAACGCTATAGAAGCTGTGGAGCATCCCATCTTGGAAGCCAAAGTCCGCGGCGAGAGAGGTTACCTCTAGGAGTTGAACAATCGAGGCATCGGCAATCGCTGCTTTTAAAGATTCGTATGCAGGCGCGGTGGCCAGCGTCGATGCGAGCATGCGATAAATCTCCGCATCGCCGCTCAATAGGGCACGTTCCAAACCGGTTAAAGCCAAGCCCGCACCGGGTATGTTTGCCAGAAGACCGCCAAAGCCTATCGGTACGAGAAGTAGAGGTTCAAAGCGTCTATTGATTGCCAGGTACAGCAGCAGCAAGGACACCGCGAGCATGACAGCGCTGCCGGTGTTCATCTGAGCTAGCCCAGATGCTGACCATAATTGGTTTAGCCGTTCCATGTATCCGCCCTTAGTTATACGCGATAGGGTTACGCGATAGGGTTTGCGCGAGAGGGTTTACGCGCGGGGCTTTACCGATGACCCGTGCGGATCACTCGGCAACGGTAACCAGCGTATCGCCCACGACGACCGAATCTCCGGGACTCACCGCTATCGTCGCGACAGTACCATCAACACTGGACCGCACCTCGGTCTCCATCTTCATCGCTTCAAGGGTGAGCAAGACATCCCCGCTGTGAACTGCATCACCGACCGCAACTGAGAGGGCAACAATATTACCGGCCAAGGGCGCATTTATCGGTTTTGCGTCGCCAGCCGGCGCGGGCGGCGTTGCGTTAGCCACTGCGCCTGCTGGGGCCACGGGTTGAACATTCGTTTGCTCGCCATCGTCAGATACTTCAACAGTAAACCGTTGTCCGTCGACGGTAACTGAGTACACCGCGGGCCCTGCCGGCCTCGGGGCCACTGGCACCGGCGCTGGAGGTTCAGTCACCGCAGGTGAAACGTCTTCTCCGGGACACGATTCAAAAGCACTGCTGTCACCACGATGTTCCAAGAATCGAAGCCCGACCTGAGGAAACAGCGCGTACGTGAGAACGTCGTCTACCAGTTGCTCTTGCGGCGCGAGGCGAATGGCTTTCTCCGCCGCAAGAGCAATCAGCTCTTCCTTTAACTTCGCAAGTTCCGGCTCCAGCAGATCCGCCGGTCGACAGGTAACCGGCTCTCCACCCTCCAAAACTCGTTTTTGGAGCGCGCTGTCGACCGGCGCGGGCGTCACGCCGTACTCACCTTTGAGTACGCCCGCCGTCTCGCGCGAAATTGACTTGTACCGTTCACCGGTCAGCACATTCAAGACCGCTTGCGTACCAACGATCTGAGAAGTAGGTGTGACGAGGGGAATATAACCAAGGTCTTTTC
This sequence comes from Pseudomonadota bacterium, assembly GCA_039024595.1. Lineage (GTDB taxonomy): Bacteria > Pseudomonadota > Gammaproteobacteria > Pseudomonadales > Halieaceae > Congregibacter. The sequence goes on from JBCCQO010000150.1 coordinate 7,131, forward strand.
GCACACTCGGAATCTCGTCGAGAACCGCATCCAGTTTGTCTCCGGCGTTTTGCTCTCGAAGCTGGTTCTCCATATTGGTGAGCATGCCGCCGGGAACCTGGGCAATCAAAATCCGAGAGTCGATTCCTTTGAGCGAGCCTTCAAATTTAGCGTACTTCTTGCGCACGTCTCGGAAATACGCGGCGATGCGGCCCAAACGCTCAAGATCCAATTCCGTGTCCCGCTCCGTTCCTTCAAGCATCGCAACCAAGGCTTCTGTCGGCGAGTGCCCGTAGGTCATGCTCATACTTGAAATCGCCGTATCGATTCGATCGATACCCGCTTCGATGCACTTTAGGTTGGTTGCGGTCGATAAGCCCGTAGTAGCGTGGCAGTGGAGTTGGATCGGAATAGAGCAAGCTGCTTTCAGTTTTGTCACCAGTTCGAAGCCGACGTAGGGGCGCAATAGACCGGCCATGTCTTTGATCGCGATCGAGTCCGCGCCCAAGTCTTCGATACGCTTTCCCTGGTCGACCCAGGTATCGATGTCATGGACCGGACTTAAGGTGTAGGCAATCGTGCCTTGAGCGTGTTTGCCAACGGCTTTCACCGCCTGCAAGGCAACTTCGATGTTTCTCATATCGTTCATCGCATCGAACACACGAAAGACGTCAACGCCATTGAC
>JBCCQO010000151.1:0-7770 GCA_039024595.1 Pseudomonadota bacterium
TCTGAGCTCCTCTCATTCTGGCCTCGGAGCATGGAAAGCGGAAGATTTGGTAGCTTATCTCCACACCGCTAGAAATCGCTTTCTCGAATCGTTTGGACCAATGAATGAAGTGATTCCTAGCGGTGTGGAGATAAGCTACCAAATCTTCCGCTTTCCACGCGCCGAGGCCAGAATGAGAGGAGCTCAGATCCGGTGCCGACCATTCGCGATACTTATCTAGCTCGACAAGATCCGTCAGGGTCCCCCCCGCATAAGCCAGGGCGGGGTCTTCGGCTCCGAGAAAATTCCTCGGCGTATGACAGGCGCTACAGTGCGCCAAACCTTCCACGAGGTATTCGCCGCGAATCCAATCCATCGACTTGGTAGGGTCCGGTGGCCGTTCACCGGCCGAGAAATACAACATCTTCCAGAACGCAAGAAGGGCGCGCTGATTAAACGGAAAAGAAAGCTCATTCTCGGGCGGAGGAACAGCGACGGCCCCTATCGTTTGTAAATAGGCATACATAGCCCTTAAATCTCGCTCACTCAGCCGTGTATAGGCTGTATAGGGAAAGGCCGGATACAAATGCTCACCGTTCGGGCGACGACCGTAGCGCATGGCCTGCAGGAATTGATCGAAGGACCAGGAGCCGATGCCATAGAGTGGATCCGGCGTGATATTCGTCGAGTAAATCGCTCCGAATGGGGTTTCGAAGCGAAGACCACCGGCCATCAATTCGCCGCCGGCGGTCGTGTGGCAGCTGGCACAGTTCCCTGCGGTAACCAGGTACGCGCCCCGATCCAGTTCGGAAGCGTCTGCGAGAAGAAGCGGAACATCGGTCTGCACCATGTCCCGTTCGGGCACCGCCGGCAAACGCGCAGCAAAGAGCACAATGCCCGCAAGGAGCAACGCAAAAATCGCTAATCTGTACTGCGTGACTGTGTGCAAAACGCTTTCTCTGTTATGCGATCGCGAGATCACATTTTATGGGCCTGACAGGGCGTGCTGGCGAGGCTGTTTTCGAGTTACCCTGACGAGGAGTTAGCGACGATAGAGGCAGACTGTCAAGCAATGGAAAAATACAAGAAGTTCGCCGTTCTTCTTCTCGCCGTGATGAGCACAGGTTTGGGAGCATGGGTGAAAGCGGAAGGCCCCAGTACCTCTTCAAAGATCACAACTGAAACTGATGCTGTCAGTTCCATCGCACTTGCTTCCTATTGGACAGAAGAGCTCACCTCAGCCGAGCTAGCCGCATCGATTGCCTCCGGTATGACGACCGTGATCATCCCCACAGGTGGTATCGAGGAAAACGGGCCCTACCTCGCCACCGGCAAGCACAACGTCATTCTTGATGTTACCTGCCCGCAGATCGCAAAGATTCTTCGTAATGCGCTGTGCGCGCCGGTTGTTAAGTTTGTACCTGAGGGCAACATTGATCCACCGAGTGGTGCGATGAAGTATCCGGGCACGATTAGCCTTCGTCAGGAGACCTACGAAGCCTTGCTCACTGATATCTGTGCCAGCCTCCGCCAAGCAGGTTTTCGTAACATCGTTCTCATTGGCGACAGCGGCGGCAATCAACGGGGTATGGAGCGCGTTGCTGAGGCGCTCAATGCGGCGTGGACAGATGCCGCTGCGCACGTTCATTTTATTGCGGACTACTATGACCCCGGTTGGGAGGCGACAGAACGCTATACGGAGCGCGAACTGGGGGTGAAAGAGACCCAAGCGGATGGTTATCACGACGATATCTGGGTTACCGCGATGATGATGGTGAAGGATCCGGAACTTGTCAGGTACTCGCTGCGAGAGCAATCCGGCACCGCTTCAATCAATGGTGTTTCTATCTCTCCAGCAGAAAAGACGATGGCGCTGGGTGAGAAAATGATCCGGTTTCGTGCGGAATTGACAGCAGAAGCCATCAATCGTGCCTTAGCAAAAACCCAGTGAATATGAGGGATACATGAGTCATCCGTTAGGAACCATTTTGAATCGCGGCGTCGAAACCGGTGCCGTTCCGGGCGCGGTTGTCACCATTGTCGATCGCGACGGGGTCTGCTGGGAAGGTGCTGCTGGCGAGACGGTCGCTGGTTCCGGATCTGCAATGACCACTGACACAGTCGGCGCTATATTCTCGATGACCAAGGCCGTAACGGGTGTTGCTGCGATGCAGCTCGTGGAGCAAGGTCGCATGTCCTTAGATGCTCCCGCATCGGAAGTAATTCCCTGGTTTGGTGAAACACAGGTGCTGGAGGGCTTTGACGTCGATGGGGATCCGATAACTCGCCCACCCGCATCCCCAATCACCTTACGCAACCTACTCACTCACACGTCTGGTTTTACCTACGAACTATTCAACGCGGACAACATTGCCTGGCGGGAAAAGACCGCCACACCGAGTATGTTCACCGCAGAAAACAAAGCTCTCGAAGTCCCGCTTGCGTTCGACCCAGGCACGCGATGGGAATACGGCATTGGTATCGACTGGGCGGGGAAGATGGTCGAAGCGGTTTCCGGTCAGACACTGGGAGAGTACTTTGCCACCCATATCACAGGCCCTCTGGCCATGCATGACACAGCCTTTGAGTGCAACGAATCTATGCTTGGCCGAGCCGCTACGATCCACGCTCGCGGCCCCGATGGATCTCTGAGTCCACTGGAGCTATCGCCCCCTGAGAATCCCGAGTTTCAAATGGGCGGAGGCGGCCTACACGGCACGATGGGCGATTACGGTCGCTTTATCCGGATGTTTTTAAACGATGGCGAACTCGACGGGCAGCGCATTTTGGCGCCAAGTACAGTCGATCTCATGACGCAAAACCATATAGGTTCCATTCCTATCGGCGGGCTAAAGTCGGCGATACCGATGTTTACGAACGATACGGATGTTTTGCCCGGTGAACCCAAATCGTGGGGGCTGACTTTTTTGATAAACGAAAAACCGTTGGCAACCGGGCGTTCTGCGGGTTCCTTAATGTGGGCGGGGCTTGCAAATAGCTATTACTGGATCGACCGAAACAAGGGCATAGGCGGTGCCTACCTGAGCCAGATCTTTCCCTTTGCTGACGAGCGATCCATGGGACTGTTCGCTGAAATTGAATGCGAAGCTTATCGCGCATTTTCGAGCTAAGCGGTCTGCCTCAAAGCAAGAGGCGGCAAACTCAGCGCTGATCGGGACGATTTAGACTAAAAACCTCGCTTACTCGGGTGTAGTCCCGATACCCGAGCCGAGCCAAGGCCTGGTAGCGGGTCACGTCAAAAATACCGTTGACCAGACAATCATCGCGAAGGTGAACCCCGGTCACTTCTCCGAAGATGACAATGTTCGACGCTCCGGGAAGCTCAATACTGCGAACGAGCTTACATTCAAGACTAGCCGGCGCCGCAGTCACTCTTGAACAGGCTATAGTCTCGCAGTCGCTGCGCTCCAATTCCGCTTGCTCAAACTCATCTACATGCGCTGGGTAAGCACCGGAGCTTACGTTCATCGCATCTCGCATCGCGTACTCGACTATGTTGACGCAAAAAACCCCAGTTTCTAGAGCATTGGCTATCGAGTCTTTGCCTCTTGTTCGATCAGCTTTGCTACCGGTGGATGCCACCATCAACTGTGGTGGCTCGTAGGAAACACCATTGAAAAACGAATAGGGCGCGAGGTTTTCTGCGCCATTGCTAGCGCGCGTACTGACCCAGCCAATCGGTCTAGGGGCAATGACCGCATTGAAAGGGTTATGCGGCAAGCCGTGACCATTTTTAGGTTCGTAGAACATGTTCCAGCCTTCGGTAGACGCTCAATTCCGGATTAGGAGCTAGCGAGCGCGGCTTCTACTATCGCAGACGCGAGAATTTCAGAGCTATCGAATAGTGGCACAGAGCGATAGTTAGGGATTAGCTTTCCGATGAGCGGCGAGACTGCCGAAAGCTCGCTACAGGCGATCAGTAGGGAATCAACTTCGGAGTTCACTAAGCTGGCAATCGCGGGGCGCAAGTTTTCTTCCCTGACCAACTCACCGTTGCCTTTAACTGACCGAATCAGCGCCATCAATACTCGCTGCGATTCATCGTCCGGGTAACAGATGTCCAAACCGGCTGCAGCAAAAACCGGTTCGTAGAGCGAAATTTTAGGGAGTGCGCTTGAGGCTAGAAATCCTATTCTTGGCTTACTGCTCCTTCCTGGTTTGCCCATTCGCGCCGCGAGAAAAGTAGCCGCCGCGGTGCGCATATCGAGGAAGGGAATCTGAACCGCAGCCTGCACTGCTTGGTGATAGTGATGAGCCGTATTACACGGCATCGCGAGCAGCTGCGCACCCATGTGCTGTAGACGCTCAGCCATAGCGATAAGCACCGGTTCAGGGCTGGTGCCAGTGCCTTCCAACAGCGCGGCAATTCGGGAAGGAACCTGCGAGTTGTTGTCGACAAGCATCGGGATATGGTCAGCGTCATCGGTCGCAGGTGTCAGCGCGATCACGCGCGACATCAAATCCACGGTGGCTTCAGGACCCATGCCACCAATAATACCCACTGTCTTCATTTTCGCGGGGGCTTTCTGATTCTCTCTAAGCTACTGCGCGCTGAGACACCGGGTGGTCTAGCGAAGGGAAATCACTCCGATAAGCGAACAGCGCCTGACTGCCGCCCGTGTGAAGAAACACAATATTCTCATCGGTTCCAAAAGCACCCTGCCTTACGAGATCAATCAAGCCGGCGGCACCTTTGCCAGAGTAAACGGGGTCCAACAGTATTCCCTCGTGACGGGCAAACAACTCGATCGCTTCCAGGGTGCTCTGGGCGGGAATACCGTAACCTTCGCCAACGTAGTCACAGTTTGCTTCGACTTGCGTCGGTTTAACGCCTCCCGGTACACCCAGTAAATCCGCTGTGGCCGCGGCAAGGTCGTAGACCTTTTCTTCCTGTTTATCTTTCGGTGCGTTTACTCCGATACCCAAAACGGAAATCCCACTATTGCTCAGCCCAAAGCCGGCCACTAGGCCCGCCTGCGTGCCCGCGCTACCGGTGCCGTGTATAAGTCGGTCCACTCGCAGTCCTTGATCGTTGGCTTGCTGCAACAACTCCAGTGCGGCGTTTACATACCCTAAGGCACCAATCGGGTTAGAACCGCCTCCGGGAATAACGTAGGGCGTGCGACCCTCCTCCGTCAATCGTTCAGCGAGCTCATCCATTTCCACCGGCATATCGTGACCCCCGGGGAAACGATTGATGCTGGATCCAAACAGCCTGTCTAGGAGAACGTTTCCGTTCTCCGTATAGTCGGGGTCTTCACTGCTCGTTCGGTCCTCTAACAAGACCTCGCAGTTTAGCGCCAGCTTGCTTGCGATCGCGGCGGTCTGACGCACATGGTTTGACTGTATCGCGCCTTGGGTGATTATCGTATCAGCGCCCTGCTCCAGCGCATCTGCCATCAAAAACTCTAACTTACGTGTCTTGTTGCCGCCTCCGGCTAGTCCAGTGCAATCATCTCGCTTTATCCAGAGTTTGGGACCGCCTAGCAATGAAGATAGTGTTTCCAAAGGCTCCAAGGGCGTTGGGAGGTGGGCAAAGTGAAGCCGAGGAAAGCGGGCGAGATGCATAGGGGTAACCTTGTTTAGAACAAATTTCTGCACGAGCCCTAGCGGGTCTCACTGCAGCTGGAAAGGTGCTAAGCATAACAAGGCAAAGGGCGCCATGGCTGTCTTAGGTGATGAGTCGAACGATGATTTTTGGTTCAAACAAACCGGGCTCGATACTCGCTCGGGGAAGTATTCAAGTTGCGCATGAAGGTGCGCCGCATTCGCTCCTCGTCTCCGAAGCCACACTCATGCGCAATTGAGTAAACCGACGCGGTCGATTCCTCCAGTAGCCTCCTCGCATTGGCGAGCCGAACGGTTTCCACAAACTTTGCCGGAGGACTCCCGACTTCATCGCGAAATCGCCGAGAGAAACTCCGCGAACTCATGTTCGCCCGCTCTGCAAGCTTAGCGACGCTGAGGTTTCCGCTCGGGTTTTCTCGTATCCACTCGATGAGGGTCGAGAATCGACTGGATGCAGCTCCGATTTGTAATTCCAAAACATCACTAAACTGGGACTGACCTCCCGGCCGTACCATATAGGTCACGAGCCGCCGCGCAACGTTCAGGGCGACGTTTCGACCCCAATCTTCTTGAACTAAGGCTAGAGAGAGATCTATCCCAGATGTCACGCCGGCCGACGTCCAAACCGCCCCATCATTGACGAAAATTCGATCCCTCTGGACTGAGAGCGACGGGAAACGCTCAGCAAGCATGTCGCACGCATCCCAGTGCGTTACTACACTTTTGCCCTCTAGTAGCCCAGCCTCAGCCAAGAGAAAGGTACCGGAGCAAATGGATACTACTCGTTGGCTTTTGGCGCTCATCGACGCTACGGCGTGAACGATCCGTTTGTCCTGCGACGCTTCCAGCGCACCTCGACCGCCCACAGCGACAAAGGTATCGAGTCCTCGTCGCGTAAAGTCACCAACGGGAGTCGTATCTATTTCGAGCAGGGTGTCTGTACGAATCGGTCCGCCTGAGAGAGATACGACGGCAATTCGATAGGGTCGTTTGGACACGCATGCAATGTCATTCGCATCCGAGAAGACCTGCAGCGGGCCAGAAAGATCCAGCAATTTAATGCCGGGATATACGAAAAAGACTAAGTCTCTGCTTTTCACTTCAGTCATCCATTGTCATTTGCTTTTGGCTTAAAACGAGGGATTATAGTCATTTATGCCAAGTGCTCGATACGCTAATTTTGCCCCTGCTATTCACGAGTACATACGAGAAACGGAGGCCGATTTATGGCAAGCAAACGATCGATAGGAATTCTACTTTTTGATGGCTTTGAGACCTTGGACGTCATGGGCCCGGTAGAGCTCTTTGGGATGCACCCGCAAGCATTTTCGATACATTTCATCGCGGAAGAATCAGGCCCCGTGAGCAGCGCGCAGGGACAGCAAGTGATCGCTGAGCACAAATGCTCTAAGGATGATCAGTACGACATTGTCCTGGTCCCCGGCGGTAAGGGCACTCGTAGTGCAATAGAAAATGAGTCGCTACTCGGCTGGATACAGCGCGTCGCGGAGAATTCTGAAATCCTTTGCTCAGTCTGCACAGGTACTGCTCTTCTCGCGCGAGCAGGTGTTCTGGATGGCAAGAGGGCAACCAGTAACAAGATGAGTTTTGCATGGGTAAAAGAACAGGGACCGGAGGTACATTGGGTAAGTCAGGCACGCTGGGTCGAAGATGGAGATCTGTTCACATCATCCGGTGTGTCCGCCGGCATGGATATGGCGCTTGCGATCATCTCGCGTTTGCTGGGGGAAAAAGCAGCGGAAGATGCCGCGCTTTGGTCCGAGTACACTTGGCATCGTAACGCGAACCAAGATCCCTTCGCCCAAGCCTGGGGCTTGGCGGACTAAATTCTCGACGCCCTAGGTTTTCAACACCGATGCTGGCCTAATCTCCCAATACCTAGAGAAGGGCAAAAATCAAAGATCAGCGCCAATAAAAAGCTGCGCTAAACAACCCAACCGAGCTACAATGCGCGGCCTGCGCGCCCGTAGCTCAGCTGGATAGAGTAACTGGCTTCGAACCAGTTGGTCGGGAGTTCGAATCTCTCCGGGCGCGCCACTTTCTTTTATAGGCCGCCTCTGGCCTTTTTACAGGCCCTATGGGCTCTTCGGCGGCTCTACGGCTCTACACCATGGCTCTAGGCTCTACGGCTCTTCCCACTTCACAGTGCAAAGACCGTTCCAGACCGTCACATTCGACCAA
>JBCCQO010000152.1:0-7726 GCA_039024595.1 Pseudomonadota bacterium
GTTTTGTCTTCGCTTTTGCTTTTGCCTTGATTTTTGTCTTTGCCGCTACCTTAGCTTTACCTACAGCTTTCTTCTGACTGGGTGCTTTTAGTTTTGCATTTGCCTGCGTTTTCTTGGCGATTGCGGCTGTTTTTTTAGCCAGAGACACCTTCGAGCCGGCCTTTCCCTTCTGCGCCGCTGCTTTTCGGCGCGCTGCGGCTTTCTTGGTCGCCGTTTGTTTGGCCGAAGAGTTTGCCTTAGCTTTTTTCTCGCTTACGAGTTTTTTGGAGCCGCTGTTGATGGCTTCTTCCGGTTGATTGAGCGCTCGTAAAAACATGTTGCGCACATCCATTACGTGCTTGTCGATGGTGTCCGTCGACCAGTCGCTCGTATCAACCGGGGGCAATACGTCGACTTCTACCCGCGCAGCGCGAAACACAAAGTCGCCCTTGGGTGCGACATCGCCTGCATTGTGAATCACGATCGGTACTATCGGCACGCCGGCCTGCATTGCGAGGTGGAAGGCGCCCTTTTTAAAGGGGCCTAGGTTGGGCGAGATCGTGCGCGTACCTTCCGGTGCCAGCGCCACGGACTTCCCTTGATTTCGCATCGCGTCCACCAAGGGCTGCATTGCTTCGATCGCAGACTTGGCGTTTTTGCGGTCAATCATTACTACGCCGCCGAGCTCCAGTACTTTCCCAATTACGGGCATCTTTTTGATTTCTTGCTTGCCGACGCCAGCCATGTCCCGGCGAAGGAGCTTTGCGCAAATCACGAAGTCCGCCTTGCTCTGGTGATTGAAAATAAACACCGCTGGTCTTTCAGCCCAGATGTTCTCCTCTCCGCGAACCTTAAGATCAAGGTTGATTAGCGCACTCGCCGTTTCTGCGAAGAGGGAAATTGAGAAATTAGTTGCGTCCCTGCGGGAGCGGGTCAGTGCATAAATGGGAAGTCCCGCAACAAAGGTCGGCACGACGCTAATGGTCGCTGCAACAGAGCGAATGAACTGAGCCACGGTTGGGCGACCGCGACTGCCAAAGTCTGCCACTGGCCAGTTGTAATCCTTTGCGACGGCCCGAAGTTTTTCACTCGGGTTGAGAGCGATCGGATTTCCGATGTGCTCCAAAAGTAATTGGTCATCGGTGCTATCCGAATAGAAAAAGCCATCTGCAAGATCAGCACCTACGGTTTCAGCGAGCACCTCTGCCGCGTCTACCTTGCCCTGGCCAAAGCAGGTTGGACGAATTACTTGTCCCGTGAATACACCGTCTTCTACCTCAACCTGCGTGCAAAGCACGTTCTCGATACCCAAATCCGCGGCAGCCGGTTCTACTTGGTAGGGAGTCGCTGAGGAAATGATGGCCACCGTATGCCCTTTTGCCTGATGGGCTTGGATCAGTTTGCGAGACTCCGGATACACCAGCCGGGAGATCTTCTTGCGAAAGAGTTCTTCTCCCATTTCGATATAGGAATTCTCTTCGATGCCACGTAAGAACTGGGTTGTGATGGTCATCATGCCCGAGAAGCTTACGTTGCCGAGACCGAAGCTGGTCATAGCGGTGGTCAGCTCTACAAACTCGCGCGCATTCAAGTCACCGCGCCGAAGCTGCTCGCGAATAAATGATATTGCCGAGTAGCCCGAGATGATCGTGCCATCGAAGTCAAAGATGGCGCACACTTCGGGCCCATCGGGCGCATCTGCAATCGACGCTAGCAGCGACTCCAGTGGCGTGCTCATGAATCTATTCCTTAGGCTGATGGCAAGCTAGAGAACCCTAAATTTTAGCACGTGCTGTTTCTTAGCTCATGGCTGTTTCTTAGCTCATGGCTGTTTCTGAACTCAAGGCTGTTTTTAGCTCAGGGCTGTTCCTCAGCTCAAGATTGATCGGTCTACCGATACGCGCACGATATTGCGTGAATTGACGTCTCTCGTCGTTTGCTAGACTCGTAACCGAACTTGGTTGAGGCCCTAGGCTACCGCTGCATTGTGAAAATAAGAGGAATCTCCGAGTTCATCGTCCAGCGTTCGTGGGTAACGTTTGCCTTGCTCTTTGCGCTCGCGCTGGCACCGCGCTTGTTATCCGCCATGCTCTACGGACAGAGTTGGTATCAAGAAGGTAGCTTTACGTTGATTAACTTCGATGAAGGCGGAAGTTGCCGTGCGGTGCTGAGCGACTTTCCTTACTCCACCTTCGTGGGCCATCAGACTTTGGCTATCGCCTCTTGGTCGAAACCCCAAGCCTCGGCAGCATCTTTTTCTGTTCAAACAGCCGGCAATAACTCGCTCAGTGCAGCACAGACCGACTATCAGGCAAGACGTTTCTGTCACGGCGAGACGCACCTGCTTGGCGCAAGAGCATACTCCGCTTTGCTTGGTGCAATGACCGTCGTATTGGTTGCGCTCATTGCAGGACAGCTGTTTCCAAGCCATCAGTTTATGCCTATTACAGCGGGTGCATTACTTGCGGTGTCTGGTTGGCACATCAGTGAATCGATGATGGGTACGGTCGATGCGGCTTCGGTATTTTTCATTTACGCATTCTTGTTCGCTTCACTGCTTGCCACAAAGCGTAGAGACTTTACCTGGATACTTACCCTGCCCTTTTTACTGTTTGCCGTTTGGGCCAAATACTGGGTGTTTGCGCTGCTCGGCTTGCTTGCATTCCTTCCCTCTTCGGTTTGGCACAGGTTTACTTATGGTTTCACGCCGTCGCGCCAAGTAGTTCTACTTGCTGTGCTCACAGCGATTGCGGCGGTTGCTACCAATTCAGCCACGCCAAACCCCGTTTCTTTATTGGTGCCATTCCTCTTCTATCTGTTCGTTCCATGGAAGAGTCTAGGAAGACTGGCACTAGTTATATGTGCTCTGGCACCGTTAGTTTTGATCATCGCTATGCGCGTCCCGCTATTCGTTGCGTTCACGACGGGGGCAGAAACGGGGCGCTTTGGAACAGATTACGGTGCGATCGGCGACCACAAATATCTTCGTAATCTGATCAACATTCCCCTCGTGCTGCTGGTAGGTTTAGGCTTTCCTGGCTTTCTTGCGCTTGTTTATGCTGGCTGGCTGGCCCTGACGCATCGGTCTCAGCATGAAGCAGGGGATAGGGGGCAGCTTGAGCAGCGTGGGTCAAACCTGGGAAGTAAGGAAAGCGGGCAAGCTAAATCGTCGATCCATCATCGTTGGCTATCTCTATTGCCGCTTCTAGCTTTTTTGCTCTACATGCTCGCGCTTGCACCAGTGACCTATTACCGGCACTACCTACCTTTACTGCCCATAGCCTGTGTCTTCGCAGGATGGGGACTGCTTCGTTTGCCTTCGTCGATGCGCGCCGGTGCTGTAGCGCTGACGCTCCTTTGGCAGGCCGGGTTAGCGGGGGATTTGGTAAGCGACTACCACTTTGATCCGCGACGAATGCTGCCCGAGCTGCTGGAGCGCGAGCAAGCGGAGCAGGTGCTGAATGGGTTCTACGTAAATCCACCACCAGCTCCGTCAGTGCCTCAAGCGCTCTTTCGTCTGCCAAATGTGTCGCAAGCAGCGTTTACTGACGCCCTTGGTAGGTTATGGGCCGAACACCCAAATGCGCTACTGCTGTTGAGTGAAAACTGGTACGACACGGCTTTTCCCAACGAACTGAACGGTCCATTGAGTAAAGATCCTCAAAAGCTGATAAAAACTCGGCCCGCCGCCGTAGACTTTCATCGCCGCGTGCTAAACAACGAGTATCCAGGACTTACTCTGGTCGAAAAGCTGAGCCCCTTCACATTTATGCCCGAGTTGCTATTGCACTATCGTTGGTACGGCAGCTTTACCCAGTTCGTGGGCGATCTCTTGGTGGTGCGCGTAGAGCCTAAAGTAGACCTTCAAGTGGATCCTCGTGCCAATTCGAGGCCAAGGGCTGAGTGAAGCCTCGCTAGAGCCATGAATGAACACCCTTTAGTCGCCTTGCAACGAACGCTCTATGAATCAGCGAATCCCACACGTCGCTATCTTCATTGCCGTCGTCGTGACTGGGTGAAAAGCGCCTTATTGTCACTGCCCGCCGCTGAGCTCGCGCTGGAGGTTGGACCCGGTTCCGGCATCTACCTAGAAACGTTGCTTGAAAAGTCCCAACTCTTGGTGGCGTTCGATGTGGAAGTATCGCATCTGCACGCCGCCCGCACTTTGCCCGCAGTGGCCAACGCGGCCACACCCATTGCGTTCGTTCAAGGCGACCTCACCGCCGTACCGCTGGTACCGGGGTCCGTTGATGTCCTGCTTTGCTCTGAGGTGTTTGAGCATATCGACCCTAATGCCTACAGTCTTTCTGTTCTCTCGTCCTTGCTCAGTCCCGACGGCGTATTGATATTTACGACGCCGCAACCGGGAAGTCTCATCGAGGTATTGGGTCGGTTCGCTTATCGATCTCCCCTTATCAACCTGCTTCGCGCGATCTATAAAGAGCCGGTGGAGCCCACCGGCCATATCAATGTGATGAGCGCCAGGAAACTCAAGCGTGCCTTTGCGGCTGCGAATCTAGAAGTTGAACGAGAGGACTTTCTCGGCTTTTACCTTCCATTGCTGGCCGAGTTTGGCGGCCAGTGGGGCGCTAGACTGCAGAATCGCATAGAAACACGACTGCGCAAGAGTTCGCTCAAGAATATGCTGTGGACTCAATGCTACGTATTACGACGCAAGTCGCGCTCGGCGCTCTAATCACTGCTTTTCTTTTACGAGAAAGTTCGTCTTCTTTACTTAGCTGGGCACTCAAATCGAGAGCGCGTATGGTCTATGCTCTCCATTCATAATTAAAAGTACACGGCAGAAGGGAAAACCTGAGAGACAAAGCGATCTCTTTTGCCGCTTAGGGAGCAAGCAATGAACTACTTCATCACCGGCGGTACCGGTTTTATCGGACGATTCCTCGTGCCAAAACTTCTGGATAGAGGGGCAACGCTACACCTTCTCGTTCGCAAAGAATCGATGGCCAAAATCGAGGCTTTGCGTGAGCTTTGGGGTGCTGATGAAGAGCAGGTCATTGCGGTAGAGGGTGATCTTTCGAAAACTCGCCTCGGTGTTAAACCGGCTTGGATAAAAAAGCATGCGGGTAAGATTCAGCACTTCTTTCACCTGGCTGCAATTTACGACCTAGAGGCCGATGCGGAGAGTCAGCGCGTCAGCAACGTAAATGGTACTCGGCAGGCCTTGGCCTTGGGCCGCGCATTAAAAGCAGGATGTTTCCATCACGTTTCTTCGATTGCCGCCGCCGGCTTGTATGAGGGCACTTTTACTGAAGACATGTTTGAGGAAGCAGGAGACCTGGATCATCCCTACTTTTTGACCAAGCATGAGTCAGAAGGCCTCGTTCGAAAAGAAAAAGCACTCAAGTGGCGCATCTACCGTCCCGGCATGGTGGTCGGACACAGCGAAACCGGGGAGATGGATAAGGTTGACGGCCCCTACTACTTTTTTGAGCTGCTCAGAAATATATCCAAGGTCACACCGGAAGGGCTGCCATTGGTCATGAACAAGGCAGGGCTTCTCAACATTGTCCCGGTGGACTTTGTGGTCAATGCTATCGATCACTTGGCCCACCTTAAGGGTCACGACGACGAGTGTTTCTTCATCACAGACCCAGAAGGGGTCCGCGTTGGTGAGCTTCTCGAAGTTATGTTGGAGGCGGCGCAAGGACCCAAGTTGCGCAGCCTCAATCTCGGCGTGGTCGACAAGGCGACAAAGCTTGCGGGTGATAGCATTGGTCGTATTGCTCCCGTGAAAGCACTTGGAAGCCGGGCGATTGCTCGGCTCGGCATTCCTCCCCAGGTCATGGCCTATCTCAATTACCCAACCCGGTTTGACTCGCGCAAAACGCAGGCACTGCTGGCAAAGGCCGATATCCGATGCCCACCGATTGACAGCTACGCGAAAGTGATCTGGGATTACTGGCTCAACTTTATGCGGCCGGATAAGCGGTCCCTTGTGCGTGAAGTTGACGGTCTCTTCAATCAGGTGATCGGTCGGCCGACGCTGGCGGCGCTGCGCCGGCAGGTCAAAAACAAAGTGGTTGTGGTGACCGGCGCGACCAGCGGCATCGGTAAAGAGTGTGCCCTACGACTGGCCAGGGCCGGCGCCACTGTCGTGCTCGTTGCGCGCACCGTCGAAAAGCTCGACGAAACCCTTAAAGACATCAAGAAGTCGGGCGGCATCGCTCAGGCATATTCTTGCGATGTGTCTTCCGCCAAGGATTGCCAGAAGCTGGTTAAGGGCGTGCTCAAAGACCACGGCAAGGTTGACGTTCTCATTAACAACGCCGGTCGATCTATCCGACGATCAGTACGCCATAGCTACGATCGTTTTCATGACTTTGAGCGGACGATTGATCTGAACTACTTTGGCGCCCTGCGGCTCATCTTGGGTTTCTTACCGAGCATGGAGGAGGCAGAGAGCGGTCATATCATCAATATTTCTTCGATCGGCGTGCTTGCAAGTCCACCGCGCTTTTCCGCCTATGTTGCCTCTAAGGCGGCACTGGATGCCTTCAGTTACTGCGCCGCGCCAGAATACACAGCTCAGAACATATCCTTTACTACGATCCATATGCCCCTGGTGCGAACACCGATGATTGCGCCCACGACGCTCTACAAAGCGTTTCCAACCCTGTCTCCTGAGCAAGCCCGTGACTTAGTAATGAAGTCGATCATTTCTCAGCCGAAGCGGGTTTCGACCGGCCTTGGTGTCACGGGTGCGGTCGCTCAGGCGACCCTGCCCAGCGTTACTGAGGCGTTCCTAAGCCAGGCCTATGCACTCTTCCCAGACTCTGCGGCGGCGCGAGGTCTGACCGAAGAGCAAGCGGCAGCGGAGCGCGCGGATTTACCCTCAAGCAAGCTCGAACTTGCGCAGAAGATGTTTGCCCAAGTAATGCGCGGCGTGCACTGGTGAGTACCTGGAGCGCAACAGGTGTAGGCAGATGTGAGAGGCTAAGCAATCTAGTGTGAGTGCCGCGACGGCCAACGAAATCGAAACTCAACAACCGGACCTTACCGTTGTGGTACCCGTCTTTAACGAGTCCGATTCACTGCCCGCTTTCTGGCAGCGCTTGGATGCGGTGCTGGGTTCCCTTTCCCTCAGCTGCAAGATCCTGTTCGTCGATGACGGTAGCACCGACTCATCAGCTCAATGGCTCGCAGATTTAGCTGCCCGGGATACCCGTGTAGCCAACCTCCGCCTGTCTCGAAACTTCGGCAAAGAGGCGGCCATGACCGCAGGGTTGGACTACGCCAGCGGTAGGGCCGTTGTCGTTATTGATGCTGATCTTCAAGACCCTCCTGAGCTCATTCCAAAGTTTGTTGAGTATTGGGAAAAGGGGTTTGATGTGGTGTACGGCAAAAGGGAATCTAGACCTGGGGAGAGCTGGCTGAAGCGAACAAGTGCCTCCTTGTTCTACCGTCTCATGGATCGGCTTTCTGATGTGCCTATTCCGAGAGATACGGGCGACTTCCGGCTCCTGAGTCGCCGTGCCCTCGATGCCCTTATCGGATTGCGGGAACAGCATCGCTACATGAAGGGACTTTTTGCCTGGATTGGCTTTCCGCAGAAGGCCGTCAGCTATGTGCGCGCTCCGCGTCAGCAAGGAAAGAGCAAGTGGGATTTTTGGCGCCTCTGGAACCTGGCGTTGGAGGGGATTACGTCTTTTTCCGCCGCTCCCTTAAAGCTAGCTACCTTACTCGGTTTGGCTACTTCATTGTTTGCGTTTGCCTACGGTACTTA
>JBCCQO010000153.1:0-7722 GCA_039024595.1 Pseudomonadota bacterium
CCCTTTGCAGGCCTCTCTCGACCTCATCCAGCATGTCTACGGCGTTGGGTGACACTTGGCTCAGGCTAGTCAATCGCTCCACATCCAGACTATCGGGAAGTAGCGCGGATCCAGAACCAACCGCCAAGAAGCGCTGTCCAGAAAACGCGGCGTCAGGCTGGACCAAGTCTTCGGGACCGCACACGACCGGATCGGTAAGGCGAAGCAGACATCCGTCCTCATTGGCGAACCATTGCGCATAGACCTGTCCAATCCGAGCGTCAATGGTACTGAGTACAGGACGATTCTGATGCTCCGGATAGACTCTTAGGGCTGTGTTTGCTTGCGTCAGCAAAGAAGAAACACCTACAACGGGCAAGTTCAAACTGTACGCTAGACCTTGCGTGAAGCTAACCGCAATGCGTAAACCGGTGAAGGATCCAGGACCGCTTCCATAAGCTAGTGCATGTAGTCCTTGCTCGCGAATATCTTCATCAGCGAGCAGTTCGTCGAGAAGCGTAAACAGCTGCTGGTGGTGCTGTTTTGGAATAGATCTATGAATGGATCGAACCGTGCCCGCAGTGTTTACTGCGATACTCAGCGTGTCCGTAGAACAGTCTAAGGCCAGAATATTGTGCACGGACTGTGAGAACCCCTGCGATGAACGACTGTGATCAGCTAATCCGCAAAAATTTCATGCTCTGATAAGAACTGGAACGAGCTGGCAAATAGCTGTTTAAGTTTGAAACAGTGAATATAGCGAACGAACAATAGGGGGCACCCGAGCAGACACGCGAGCTATTGGCAGTCGAGGCACTGTTATCCGTTTAGGGCCGCCAATACTCGCCCTCTGATGTCCGCCACATCGCCGATACCCTCCACTCGATGATAGCGTGGCGCGGCATCACCGCTCATTTCTTGGTAAAAATCAACCAGTGGTCGCGTCTGTTCCTGATAGACCGCTAGTCGTTTACGAACGGTCTCTTCTTGATCATCATCTCGTTGCACCAGCGCTTCACCGGTTACATCGTCCGTATCGGCCACCTTCGGTGGGTTGTGTGCCACATGGTAAACACGGCCGGAACCGGGATGAACACGACGCCCGCTTAAGCGGTTAACAATTTCCTCATGGTCGACATTGATCTCGACGACGTGATCGATCGGCACCTCCGCATCGACCAACGCTTGCGCTTGCGGAATCGTCCGCGGAAAGCCATCAAACAGAAAACCCTTAGCGCAGTCGGGCTCAGTGATTCGTTCTTTCACCAGGGCGATAATAATATCGTCGGATACAAGAGCACCGGAGTCCATAATGGCTTTAGCCTTCAAGCCGATATCGGTGCCAGCCTTTACCGCCGCGCGCAACATGTCACCCGTTGAAATTTGAGGAATCGAAAACTCTTCCGTGATGTATTGGGCTTGCGTGCCTTTACCCGCGCCAGGCGGACCAAGCAAAATCAGGCGCATATTTGATTCCTTAAACGCATGTTCTCGAATCAGTGTTTTGTATTATTTTTTTCACTGTTTTTACTCACTCTGGCTAGCAGACCCCGCTGCCGCCCGATACCGTCGCCTGAGAGCGGGCCCTCTCGCGACGGGGCCGCACACCATACCTAGGGTGTTGTATCCGTACAAGCAGTTGCCACCAGTGTTTACTTCGAAGATCTGAACAGAAATGAGCGCGACTAGGGTCTTGCCTTAGGAGAAACCTCCGCTTGTTTGCTTAGCTCCCAGAGCTCCTCGAGAGCGGCAGCATCTAGCCTTTCCAGATCGACCGACGAAGACGCAGCCGTCGCCTCAACAGCGCGAAAGCGACGCTCAAACTTGCGGTTAGACCCTCGCAATGCCATTTCCGCATCGATACCTAGATGTCTGGCCAGGTTCACTACCGTAAACAGCAGGTCGCCTAATTCCTCTTCTACGGCTGCACTGTCTTTCTCTGCATGGGCCTCTTTCAGCTCTGAGAACTCTTCCAGCACTTTGTCGAACACCGGCTCGACCGAATCCCAATCAAAATTCACCCGTGCTGCTCTCTTTTGCAACTTTTGTGCGCGAGGAAGCGCAGGCAGCGCTGTTGGAACATCATCTAGAGCGCTGAGCTGAGCGCGTTCTTGCCGTTCACTCGCTTTGATCGATTCCCACTGTTCCTTGACCTGCCTCGAATCGATTAGCTGCTCTAAACGGCCTTCTATCGCGCCGTCGGCAAAGACATGCGGATGACGACGTAAGAGTTTCTGCGCCAACCCATCTACGACAGAGTGAAAATCGAACGACTCCTGTTCTCGACCCAGCTGGCTATAGAAGATGACTTGAAACAACACATCCCCCAGTTCGTCCGCAATATGATCGTAGTCGAGTTCTTCGATAGCAGCTGCCAGTTCGTAGCACTCTTCAATCGTTGACGGGATCAACGACTGAAAGTCTTGCTTTATATCCCAGGGACACCCATCCGTTGGATCGCGCAGCCGCTCCATAATGCGAAGCAAGTCAGTAAGAGTGTAACGGGCCGAATGGATGCTCTTGTTCATGACTCATTCATGGCTTGTTCATCGCCTATTCATGGCTAGTCAAAGGTTGATTCATGGCTTATTCGACGCGCAATCAAAGCACGACGTGCCCGACAACGCCTAATGAGGATTCCCTTAGGCGGTGGTTACCCGACGTGCAGAAACCACGTTCTTCAGCCGGTTTAGCCGCTCTAGGAGCTTCGATAAGGAGCCCAAGTTGGCGACCTCGACCGTGAGCCGCATGTCGGCCGAATGTGTCTTCTTGTTGCTCTGAGTTGAAATAGCGAGAACGTTAATTCGCGCATTTGCAAACATCAGTGTCACATCTCGCAGCAGACCCTGGCGGTCATACGCCTCAATGACGAGATCAACCTCAAAGCGCTCTTCCGGTGTACTCCCCCAATCTACATCGATGACCCGCTCCGGGTGCTGTTCAGCAATTTGTAGCAGCCGCCCGCAGTCGGCCCGGTGAATGCTCACGCCACGTCCCTGCGTAATAAACCCCGTGATCGCATCACCTGGAACTGGTTTACAGCAACCGGCCATGTTGGTTAGGAGGTTGCCGACGCCCTGTACTTCTACCGTGGACGATGAGCGCGATCCAGTGCCTCGGCTGACCCGAAGCTCCGGTTGCGGTTGGTCACCAATCAGGGACTCGGCCGCTTGCAAGACCTGCGATGCGCTTAAGTCTCCCGCACCGACAGCGGCGTACATGTCTTCAACGGTGTTCAAACTGACCGCAGCTGCGATTCGCTTGTAGTCAACGCTGGTAAGCGCCAATCTACGGAACTCCCGCTCCAGCAGATGTCGCCCTGCATCTACATTGTCTTCACGAGCCTGGCTGCGGAACCAGGCTCTCACTTTTGCTCGTGCTCGGGTCGTCTGAAGATAACCCAGACCCGACTGCAACCAATCCCGCTTGGGACTGCCCTCTCGTGAGGTCAGCACTTCCACTTGATCTCCGGTCTCAAGCGTATGCGTGAGCGGGACAATCTGCCCGTTCACTTTCGCACCGCGACATCGATGTCCGACTTCCGTGTGCACGTGATAAGCAAAATCGAGCGGCGTTGCGCCAGTTGAAAGGTTCACGACATCGCCGGAAGGAGTGAACGCGTACACCCGGTCTTGCTCCGTGTCGAAGTTCAGTGTTTCTTCGACCGCCAGGGAGTCTTCATCTTCGTCGTGCCACTCCAACACCTGCCGTAACCAACTGATCTTTTCCTCATAGCTGGAGCCGCCGCGCTGCGTGCTATCCGATCCTTTGTAGCGCCAATGGGCGCAAACTCCTAGCTCGGCCTCCTCGTGCATTTGGTGCGTTCGAATCTGTACTTCAAGAACTTTACCCTCCGGCCCGATAACGGCTGTATGCAGAGAGCGGTAGCCATTTTCTTTCGGGTTAGCGATGTAGTCATCAAACTCATGGGGTATGTTCCGCCATAAACCATGCACCAAACCCAGCGTCGCGTAGCAGTCTTTGACCTCGTCGACGAGAATGCGAACAGCACGAATATCGTAGACCTGTGAAAAACCAATGCCTTTGCGCTGCATTTTGCGCCAAATGCTATAGATGTGTTTTGCGCGGCCGCTGATTTCAAAATCGATGTCCGAATCTCGGAGCACGTCGCTGAGTTGCTCGCGGACGTGAGCAATAAATCGGTCTCGCTCGAGTCGCTTGCCGTCGAGGAGTTTGGCTATTCGCATGTAAGAGTCGGGGTAGAGGTAGCGGAACGACAAGTCCTCTAACTCCCATTTCAGATGACCAATACCCAAGCGGTGCGCCAACGGCGCATAGACGTCGAAGACATCTTGGGCAACGGCGATTCGCCGCTCTTCATCATTCTTAACCGCGCGAAGGGCGCAAGTTCGCTCGGCCATTTTGATCAAAGCGACACGAACGTCGTCAACCAGAGACACCAACATTTTACGGACATTGTCCCGCTGTGCCTCTCCCTGCCCCAAGACAATTCTGTCACGATCCCCACGGCTGTCCGCAGCTGCGGCCATACGCAGCACACCTCGAATCAACGTAGCGACCGGATCACCGTAGTTTTTGGCGACATCGTCCAGGGCGAGTCGACCCTCTCGCACCGCCCGGTACAACAGACCCGCTAGCAGGCAGTCGGGGCCAACTCTCAGCTCAGCCAAAATCTGCGCTGTTTCAACGCCTGTCGTTTCCACATTGGAGTTTCGCGACCAATCCTTACAATCTCGACCGCTTGCAGAAGAGGCGCGATGAAGCAGCGACGAGGCCTCGCGCAACCGAGACTCATCGTGGTGAGAGAGCTGAGAGGGAACAGGAAGCTGCGCTAACCAGGCGTCGACATCGAGCTTGCCCTCGGCGGAAAAGTAGCTTTGTTCTCGGGTTTGAACCATGCGTCAAACTGCGTTGAACACGCCAGTAGATAAGTATCGATCGCCGCGATCGCATATGATGGTAGCGATCGTCGCGTTTTCCACACGCTCCGCGACTCGAAGGGCTCCCGCAACGGCACCCCCGGCCGAGACGCCGCAGAAAATACCCTCTTCCTTAGCAAGTCGACGCATCGTATGTTCCGCTTCTTCTTGCGTAATATCGAGCGTCTGATCCACTCGAGCAGGTTCGAAAATCTTCGGAAGGTACTCTCTTGGCCAGCGCCGAATACCTGGGATAGCAGCGCCTTCAGAAGGCTGGAGACCAACAATCTGAATGGCTGGATTCTTCCCTTTCAAAAAGGCTGAACATCCCATAATCGTACCGGTAGTACCCATGCTGCTAACGAAATGGGTGAGTGTTCCCGCGGTTTGCTCCCATAGTTCCGGCCCGGTGGTTTCATAGTGAGCCAGTGGATTATCCGTATTTGCGAACTGGTCGAGGATGATCCCCTCTCCCTTTGCAGCCATCGCTTCGGCTAGATCTCTAGCACCTTCCATACCATCTTCGGCGCTTACTTCAATGAGTTCCGCGCCGTAGGCTCGCATGGCCTGCTTCCGCTCTTCGCTACCGCTAGATGGCATGATTAAGCGCATTTTGTATCCACGAATTGCCGCTGCCATGGCTAAGGCAATTCCAGTGTTTCCGCTGGTTGCCTCGATCAATACGTCCCCGGGCGAAATCGCACCCCGCTCCTCTGCACGGGCGATCATGCTTAAAGCAGGCCTGTCCTTAACGGACCCGGCGGGATTATTCCCCTCAAGCTTCGCCAGAATAGTATTGCCGGCTCCTGCTGCCATACGTTGTAGACGCACCAACGGTGTGCGTCCGATGCAAGATTCTATCGTCGGATATTCGGGCGCATCGGCCATAGCGATCACTCTTCTTCAAATCCCGATTCTTTTCAATAGCTCAAAGCAGCGCTCAAGCCCTTTCTCCAGCACGTCTCTCACTGCATCTTCCGACCACACCCGGTTTCGAGCGACGAAAACATGCATAGCTGGGGCGACGCACCCTAAGGGATCAGTGCAGCAAAGGCTACCGCATACTCACGCTCGTCAGAGATCGACAGCAGTACCTCGCGGCCACCCAAGTCTTGAGCCAAGGATCGAGCAGAGTCGCTTAGATTAACAATCGGCCTTCCGCTTGCGACTGATGCGATATCGATATCATGCCAGCGCAACGAGCCACCAATTCCACATCCGAACGCTTTCGCGATGGCCTCTTTCGCTGAAAAACGCTTCGCCAGAAAGCGCCATGGCTCCGACTTAGCTTCCATCCGAGCGAGCTCCGTCGCAGTCAATATGCGCACTGCGAAGCGCGTCCCCTGCCGTTCCCAAACTCGCTTAACTCGTCGAATTTCAACGATGTCTGTACCAATCCCGATCATGCGCCACTCTCACGGTCGTGCTGGAGCTTCCGCATTTCTTTGAACATACCGCGAGAGCGCAGCGGTTTATCTCCCAAGTGTGGCTGCAGCAATAAACGCGCCAGCCGTTTCGCGCTTGCGCGGGCGCGACCATAGTCCTTCTCCGCAATTGCTAATACCTCTTCTCCCCAAAAGCACAATTCATCGCCGCTGGTCCTACTGTTCGCTCTAGACAGTCCATACTCGGGGGTAAAGAGGTAGAGCTCACCGACGCAAATCTCCGCTCCAGAGGCGGCATCATGATGCAGATCAATTCCGTAACCGAGCGCATCCATCGCAAAAAATTCAAAACGCCTTAGCGTATCTGCCAGCTTACTGACCGAACTATCGACTAGCTCTGTTAACGTCTCGCTGTAGCGAGAAAAAAGAGTAGGTTGAGGATCTCCTCGCTGAGTCAAACGCAGCAACAGTTCATTCAGATAGAACGCACTCATCAACGCGTCGCCGTTGAGCCGCTTCAGGGCCCCAGCACTCTCTGCATCCGTAAGATTAAGTAGCTCGCCACGGCCTTGATAGCTCACCAGTAAGGGCTGGAACGGCTGTAGCAGCGCCCCTAAACTCCCACCGCGCCTTTTTCTTGCTAGGCCCCGACCTACCAGAGCGACCCTTCCCTGCTCCGCAGTAAAAAGATCGAGCAAAACACTACTGTCACGATAGGGCCTTCCATGAAGGACGTAAGCGGGCTGGAGAAGCGTCTTCATCCTTCATCGTAACCGAGACTTCTAAGCGCGCGCTCGTCGTCCGCCCATCCGGATCGAACTTTTACCCAAAGATTCAGCATGACTTTGCTTTGTATTAATCGCTCGATATCAATGCGGGCTTCAGAACCAATTCGACGTAGGCGCTCGCCTCCACGTCCAATGATGATCGCTTTCTGCCCTTTTCGTTCCACCAAGATCAATGCCGATATATGAGTTACAACCCCTTCTGTCTTGAACTCTTCGATTTCGACGGCTACTGCATAGGGCAACTCGTCACCGAGTTGACGCGTGATCTTTTCGCGAACGATTTCCGCTACTAGAAAACGAACGCTTCGATCGGTGACTTCATCCTCCGAGAATAGAAAATCCCCTTGAGGCAGGCGATCGACAATTTGCTCCTCGAGTAAAGGTAGGTTTTTATCGCGAAGCGCGGCAATGGGAATCAACTCCTCGAACACCTCACGCTGACTAAGCGTCTCCAAATGAGGGAGAAGTTCATTAATATCGTCTTGGAGATCAATCTTATTGATGACCAGAAGCACCGGTGCGCTCGCCTGCGCGCAGTGGGTCAATACACGTTCATCTTCGTCGGTCCAAGCGGACCGATCCACAACCATGACGATTACATCCACCCCGCTGAGCACCGACGTCGCTGCCCGATTCATAGCCCGATTGAGAGCGCGATCCGATTCACGG
>JBCCQO010000154.1:0-7688 GCA_039024595.1 Pseudomonadota bacterium
CGCTGGGATGCAATACTGGTGATAGCTGTTCACCTCAATCGGCAGTGAATAAGCGTCTGAACAAGGTCGTAGTGGATGCCGCGTGGCGACATGCCCCTCGATCTCAAGCAGCTCACCCCCAAAGTAAAGATTCAGAACCTGCATACCTCGGCAGACACCTATAACAGGGGTGCCCGTGTCTACGGCGTGGGCAACCACAGCACTCTCAAATGCATCACGCTCAGGCGCCACATCGGACGCGCTGGGGTCTAAGCTCGCAATTGAGTTGCCTCCGCTCAGAATGACCGCGTGAGGTTGCAAATCCGCTAATAGCTGCCTTGCATGCTCTTCGGAAACATTGGGCAAAGGAACGGGCACGTAACCCAAACGAAAAATCAGTTCGAACCAGCGTTGATCGAGACAGTCCCTACGTTCGCCGTAGCTGGCTACAGACTCGACTCGCTGTGATATGCAGATACGCTTCATTCAATTTTTCTTATCACCTGATTACCGCAGTCCAACTCAATCCGGTGATAACTGGCGATTTGTTCATACAGACTGTCGCCGACACCGATAGCCGCAGGCAATCCTATTTCTGCAGCTCGGATGGCCATGTGCGAGTTGGCGCCACCGTACTGCGTTATCAGGCCCGCAATGCCTTCACCGAACAACCAGTCGTAACCAGGATCGGCTTGTGGAATCAATACGATTCTGTCGCTCAAGGATTCGGTATGTGTCTGCCCATTCAAGCAGGAGGTCACTCCCTCAACCCGACTTAAGCCGACGAAATTGGGCTTCGAACAGAAGCGCTCAAAACAGTACAGGTCATCTACCTTGCTCACTACCGACGGCAGTTCGATTGCCGAAGTTATGGCATGGACCTGTTTACGCACTCCTATCTGCTTCTTGATTTCTACCGGGGAAGCGGTATTCAATTTCAGATGCATTAAGTCATCGTGATCGAAGAATGAAACGTCATCCCGGGATAGCCCTAAGTCCTTCCCCAGCTCGACACATTGATCAATCGCAAGGCTTAGATTGCGCGTGAACTCGAACTTGACAAACTCGCGGGCTTTAATGGACTCCATCAAATAGTTGATGAACTCTGCCGAAGATACGTTTGCGCCCAAATCCGCCAGAACTTCGGCGATCCCCTTCAGCTCATGATCGCTGAAGCTGAATTCTGAGGCCTCGCAGTCTGTCTCCGGGCTGTTCTCTGCAGAGGACAGATAGCGATCAGGGTCCTCCCAGTAGGCCTGCTTACAGACTTCATAGGTGCCTGGGCGTAAATGACCGTACCTGTCGATCAGCGTCTGTAGCTCAAGCTCCCCCAGGGCATAGAGGGTCTTATCGCGTGTAAAGGTACCGCTTACGGTGTCAAAGCTCTTCAAAAAGCCCAGACGACGTTCCTCCGTTATGGTGCCGATGTCAACAAAGCTTCGCAGGAGCGTCGTAGCGACAAAACCCGCTCGGGCCGCGTGGGAAAACGCCAACGTGCCGAAGCGCTTGCAGTCATTGAGGAGCGCAAGCGTCTTTTCACCCGGAGGTAGATTCGATTTCTGGATGAGTTCCCTACGCTTGTTCATCTCGGTCAGCGTTTGTATGTCGGCATCCAACCGGACGATTGCTTTGCGAGTCACGGTTTTCAAAGCATCCTCCAGCTTCGAGATATCCGAAGCTAGAACACCATAGGGCAGCAACCGGCCTTCCGCTTTGCTCAGAAAGTCCGGAGTCCATACGGTAAACGCGACGTCGAACTCGATCTTGTCGTGATACTGGGGATGGTCCGAAAGAATGTTCAGATAGGCGGTGGCCAAACGTTCAGCGGAATCATCCGGTAGCGTCGCAGGTATGAACGAATTCAAACTCGCTCTGCAATCGACGTAGGGTTGACCACAGAGAGCGACGATCAACGGGTGTGGATTCACGTCCCGGTAGCCGAACTCCGCTCGCTGTGTTGCCCAAACCTCATTCGTAATCAAGTACCGGTAGAGACTGAAAGCAAGTGGCCTGGGTCGTGTGCCAATAATCTCGGCCGGATTCCAGTCAGGCATGTTGGCCAGGATCGTTCGGTCGCCCTTGACGAATGGCGAGGGCTGCTGCTGTCTGTCGAATAACTTCGTGGCGTTAGCAAGCTGGCGGACTACAATTTCATCGTCGATGTCGAAGTCATCGTGATTTACGGTAATCGGCCTGACCTGGAAGATATGCACTCGCCCCGAGTCAGAAATAGCAAACTCGATATCCAGTTTGTCAAAACCCAGAAGCTCCTCGAGCTCCTGTATCGCTTCGAGCACAGGCTGTAACTCAGGTGCGATCGAGGCCAGGGTGTCGGTGGAAAATCGGCTGAGTATTACAGTACGAAGATCATTCTGACCACCGGATGTTACCGATTCGGTAGACGTGGTCTTATCATCAAAATTGAATCGATAGTAAGGCGCGCCGGTTTCGAGGTCGCAGGTGAATACCACCCCTGCAGTGCGGACCTCGCTCAAGAACTCCTGTACGAGCACCTGATCTGCGCCAGTTTGACTCTCACCGAATGAGCTGATGACTGCGTCTACTGCAGCAGAGATTGCCTGTCGGTCCGCTCCCTCGACGTTGAGAATGCTCTCGAAGCCACCTGCATTGGAACTGAACCAGTTATCCTCAGCCGCCGAGCTACTGCGAACAATCAGGTTTTCGCCCTTAAACTCGTTTTGAATGGCAGTAAAAATCTCGTCCGGATTTGCGCGCCATTCAGCAGAAGTAAAGCAAACCTGACTGCCAATGTGGCTCTTCTCTACAATGGGCTCAAGGCGGGAGAGCGTTTCAGACTTAGTGCCTAAAATAAACCTTGAAACGTCTTGGGGAGAGTTAAACTCCGCCCAATGCCCGGACACATCGTGTGTTGCAATCGAATAGCCGCGGTTATCAAGATAGTTAATCAAGTCAACCAGCGATGTGCCGATATCGGCATCCGACAGACCCGATAGAAGCTTTACGACCGCAGGCGAGAAGTAAACCAACCCCGTGAACTCAACGCGCTGCCCATCGTTCAATACGGTTTCGGCTTTTTCTATATCCGCTTCCGAGCGTGACTCGTAGCGTTCTTTCCATGCACTATCGACTGCAAATACAACGTCGCCATCGATTTGCGTCAGTTCCTCTATGCTCTCCTTTCGGAAAACGGTGTCCGTGTAGGCTGTTATAACGGGGCGATCAGTGAAGGGAGCCTGGAGGAAGGTATGGAGAACGCTACGTTTTTCCCACTCAGGTATGACCTGATACTTCAGAAAAGAGTATTCATCGATCACTTCCTGAACGTGATAGCCGCCCAGAAACGAAATATCTTCAACGTCAACGACGGAATCAAAGCTAAGCAGCTGCCAGTCCAACGCTCGCGTTTTTAGTGCAATTTTTCTAAGTGCAGCCGGCTTGCTGCCCTGGGCTGGACGTCCTGCCCCCAAAAGAAAAACTTCAACCTTTGAACTCACGCTGAACCTCGGACCAATGGTTTTCCGCGCTGTGAATAGCTCGATTCAAAACTCGTCATGCAGACAGACAGAAGCAAACGGATTGCTTCACGCGGGGAATAATACGCTAACCTGGGAGACTAGCCGATGTGTGGGTAGAACGAGTGTTTCCTTGATCAAATAGTGAACTTGGTCACAGAGGCTGCAGGGCCGAACCCAGGCCGTTCCGGAGACACCGGACTCGGTGATGCCAGCTCCGACCGCGTCAGTACCAGCAAGGTTACAGTCCACCGAATCGGTTCCAGCTAGGCCGGTCCCAGGGGATAAGATAGCCTGACTTCGATCACGCTGCCCTAGCCTTTGTCATCCATGACATGTTCCATTACGCGCCGACACGAACCGCTGTCTTGATGAGTGTGATAGTGACTTACAAAGCGAGAGTATTTGTCTTGATAGGCGGCATCGTGAAACCAGCTGGCGTCTTCAAGGAGCGCGAAAAGTTCTTCTTCGTCGTTCGCAAACGGGCCGGGGAGAACGTTGTCAAAATCTTCGGTCAAAGGTCTTGAATGGGCCCGATACTCCGCAAGATCAAACGTATAAAAGATCGCTGGCTTTCTGCTAAGCGCATAGTCCGTGACAATTGTACTGTAGTCGGTGATGAGGACATCGCTCGCCGCAAGCAGCTCCTGTACGTCTTTTATGTCTGCCGTCATGTCAACAGTGTTGCTCAGGCCCGGCGGTACTTGTAGCTTTTTGTCGCCGGGATGTTTCTTGACAATGAAGAGCTCATTTCGATTCACCATCAATTGATTTATGCGCTTCCACATCCCGTCACTAAAGGGCTCGAACTCGCCGTGATCCCGAAATGTTGGCGCATAGACGACTAGTTTCTCGAACCGAGCTACACCTATTTCCTCTTTGTATTTCTGCTTGTCGAATATTCCGCCAAAAAATATGTCATTCCTGGGGTAACCTGTGGCGTGGTTATTTGTACCGCCAAACATCACCTCCTTCTCCTTCGTGTCGTTTGCCGAGGTGGTGCTGACCAGCACGTATTTCGAATAATGATTACGCCCCAGCGCCGCTTTAAGCCTGCTCTTGAACGCGCTGGCAGCAGTCATGGACTTGAAACCGGTGCCGTGCCACAGCTGAACTATCGAAAACCGGCCTGCGCCTAGAGAATAATGTCGTGTATCGATAAAAATCGTCTGCGCTCGCAATATGGGCCATATCGGGAACAACTTATATTTCTTGAATGGAATATTCCTTCGTTTTAGTTCCGTCGCGACCCTGGTGTTGTCCGTAAGCCAAACAGTATCGATTTCCGGGGCGGTTTGTTGAAGATAGAGATTCAACCACTTCAAGTTGCCGTCGAACTTGCCTTTGTCGTGACCGGCAAGGAACGCTAGATAGCTTTTTCGCTTAGGTACGAGGTAGGAGCCCACCCATAGCGTCAATACCAGGACAGGTCGAAGCCAGTCCTTAAGCCTGGGCGTCACGGATTGACTCGAAGCGGGGGCTTGACCCCGCGCATTGGTATGTGAAAGCTCTCATAGCCTCAAAATTCGTACCGGGACAGTCGCAGTCGACCGAGCTCATGGCAATGGCGTACAACACGCACCAATGCTAGCCGGACACTGGGAACGGCCCGTAGTGTAAGCGTGGCGTAACGGGCACTCAAGGCGGGGCGAACGTACTATTCAGAGCCGATAGCGCACATGGGGGATGAAACGGCTGAAAGTGTGAAGGAGGACGCATTGTCACGTTGCTTCCTGAAAGCAAATCGGGCAGTTTCGCCTTACACCAAAGTGCGATGAGGTGATGACGGGAGCTCCAGAGCAACGAGCCAGATCGACATCTCCTACGGAGACCCGATGCGCCTGTTTTTCGACAAACTGATCAAGTATTTGAAGTCGTTCGAAGCACTCAAATCATTGGTGTGGAGAGCCAGGATTGCGTTTAACGGCGTTACGCAAAGCCAGCGAGACCTGCCTTCTTTCATAATCATCGGCGCTCAGAAAGCGGGGACCACCAGCCTCTTCTCCCATCTGAGTCAGCATCCAGAGTTACTACCATCGATAAAAAAAGAAATTCACTTCTTTGATGGAGGAAGACAACCCTGGAAAGAAGGCGACCCAAAAGCAGAAACCTGGTACCGAGCTCAATTTCCATTCCAATGGTCAAAAAAGAACAGAAAGAAAACGTTCGAGGCCTCGCCGTTTTATCTGTTCAATCCAAACACGCCCGGGCGCATCCATGCCTGGATGCCGAACGTCAAGTTGATCGCCCTCCTGCGCAACCCGTCGGAGCGAGCGGTGTCGCACTACTTTCATGAGTCGCGAAAGGGTCGGGAAAAGCTGGAAATGCAGGCGGCATTCGAAGCGGAGGAGAGCCGGATTGAGCAGGCCGTGGCATCGGCCGACTTTGAGAGCTTCCCCTATAAAAAGTGCTCGTACAAGACACGAGGGTGCTATAAAGATCAGCTAAAGAGATACTTTGACCTTTTTGGACGAGAGCAGGTTCTGGTGCTTTGCAGTGAGGACTTTTTCGCAAATCCGGCGCAGTGCCTGAAAGACGTTTACCGGTTCCTGGGTATCTCCGAAGACTTCGAGATCAAAGACCTGGCTCCGGCAAATGTGGCCGGTAATCGAACCGATGTTGATCAGGAAACCTATCGCTATCTGGACAGCTATTTCGAGCCCCATAACGAGGCACTGTTCGAATTTTTAGGTGTGCGCTACCCCTGGTCGAGAAACCGTGAAACATAAAAGTGTTTATCGCTTGCTAAGATAAACGTCTAGAGGTAATGCAGCCCCTTGATGCCGGGCTTTGTTGCCGGGCTTTTTTGCCGGGCTTTGTTGCTGACCTTCCTCGCCGACGTCCCCGGCTCAATACTACTGGTCGGCCTTATACTCGGCCATCCGAATGAACCTGAAGAGCTGGCCCCGGCAGACAACCCGCCCCGGTAAACGACCTGATCAGAGGGAGCTTTAGGCAAGTACGCCCCGGGTATCGATCACCACCTTACTGGTGAATGAATCCCTGGGAAGCTGCCTGAACTGTTTGTGATCAACGAGAATCACTACCGTATTGGCGCGGTCCAGGGCGTCGCTTTCATCGGTAAGCGTCACGCCGAGCGAGGACAGCTCTTCGGGCAACTCAGCAATGTTGGGTTCCACCGCTAGCACTTCGCCGACGCCGCGGAGCGCCAGCTCCTTGGTGATTGAAAGCGCGGGACTCTCGCGCAGATCGTCGATGTCCGCTTTGAAGGCAAGTCCAAGACAGGCAATAACCGGGCGTTTGAACTCATCGGCGGCATGTACGATGCGATCGAGCACATACTGTGGTTTGCCGTCGTTCGTCTCCCGGGCCAGTCTTATCAAACGAGCCTGATCGGGCGCTGAACTCACTACGAACCAGGGATCCACCGCGATGCAGTGGCCGCCAACGCCGGGACCGGGAGTCAGGATATCCACCCTCGGGTGGCGGTTCGATAACTTAATCAGTTCCCAGACATTGACCTTTAATGTATCGCAGATAACGGAGAGCTCATTCGCGAAAGCAATGTTCAAATCTCTGTAGGAGTTTTCGGTCAGCTTACTCAATTCAGCCGTCCGGGCGGAAGTCAGCAGACAGTCTCCCCGTACGAACGTTTTATAGAGGCTCTCCGCAGCCTCGGAACAGGCATCACTCAGACCACCAATGATCCGGTCGTTCTCGACGATCTCGTGAAGAACTCTGCCCGGCAGGACGCGCTCCGGGCAATGAGCCACCTTCACGTCGGCATTCGACCCGGCCTGCTGAGGAAAGCTCAGCTCCGGCCGTTCTTCAGCCAGAAGGCGGGCAACCATTTCCGTTGTACCCACCGGACTGGTCGACTCGAGAATCACAAGGCTGTCTTTGGCAAGTACAGGTGCCAGAGAGCGCGCCGCCGCTTCCACATAACTCAGGTCCGGCGTATTCGCCTCGGTGAGCGGAGTCGGGACAGCGAGAATAAACACGTCGGCAGACTCAGGTTCAGAGCTCGCCCGAAGGCGGCCGGCGTGCACGGCACCGCGGACCACCATATCAAGGTCGGGCTCCACAATGTGGACCTCACCTCGGTTTATGGTGTCGACCGTCCGCGCCGAGACATCGACGCCCACAACCTCAAGACCGCGCGAAGCAAGTACCGCGGCGGTAGGCAGTCCGATGTAACCTAATCCGACTACACAAACTTTATTAATAATCATGGCTCTCTTTGTCAGGACCCGC
>JBCCQO010000155.1:0-7666 GCA_039024595.1 Pseudomonadota bacterium
GAGCGTCAGCGCTCGCTCGAGGTCTTCCGGAATCACCTTCAATGCGACGTTTAACGTACCTTGGATGTCGTCCCACTCAAGCTCAGCGTAGCTTTCATGGGACGGATGGGCAAAGGACAATGCGACTCCGATGATGCCTTGTACTACAAGCAACAGGAGCCATGAAAGGGCTCTTTCAACCGCGCTCATGACGACGGGGCCCTCACGACGAGCCTATAGTGCGATTGCACTAGAGAATAACCGGGTGTACGAGACAGCAACGATCTAAGTGCTACTGAATCGTTTGTTCCCAGGCTTCCTGATCTTGACGACGCATAGGATTAGGGTCCTCTTTTTCTTTGAAGAGGCGAAACCGGCTTTTCATTATCTTGCGCGGCCAATCATTATCAGCTTCGTTGGCGTCTGCCGTCTGGCGCTGTGGGTCGAAGCTCACCGTGGTGAGTTCTTTATCGCGGATCAGCACCTTGGTCACTTTATCTGTATCGCGGCGCCAAATTTCGGCCGGGATCATGAGCTCTTCCGTAGAACCGTCGGCGTATCCCAGGCGCAGGGGTAAGGGAGTGACTAAATTTCCTTTATTACTGAAGCTAATCGCGTAGAAGTTGGCCCCTTCACTGAGCACTGCGAGTTCCTTTTCCGTAAGCTTTGGCTTGAGTTTCTCAAACTGCGCATAGTCCCAAGGCGTGACGTCAAACTCGTCATAGCTTGAATAGAAGTCTTCTAGTTCCGGCCGACGCTGCAGCAAGCGCTCCAAACCTTGATTGCGCGTCTCGGTCACGGTCGGTTCCCGTTCAGCTTCCTGTGCACGAAGCCAGGCTTTCTCAATAGCTGGATCTCGAGTGTCTATTTTAAACAGCTCAACATTCTCAATCGCGATGTCGACATAACCGGTGCTGTAAAACCAGGCTCTCCAGAACCAGTCCAGGTCAACTGCGGAGGCATCCTCCATTGCGCGAAAAAAGTCTGCGGGAGTAGGGCGTTTAAACATCCAGTTCCGCGCGTAGTTCTTAAAAGCAAAATCGAACAGTTCACGACCCATAATCGTCTCACGCAAAACGTTTAATGCAGTTGCTGGTTTACCGTAGGCGTTGTTCCCGAATTGATAGATGGACTCGGAATTGGTCATGATCGGAACCTGCGGTTCGCTAATCATGTAAGGGATCATATTCTCCGGATCCCCCCGTCGCGACGGATAGTCCTCTTCCCATTCCTGCTCTGCTAAGAACTGCAGAAAGCTATTTAAACCTTCATCCATCCAGGTCCACTGTCTTTCGTCCGAATTCACAATCATTGGAAAATAATTGTGGCCTACTTCGTGAATGATGACCGACAGCAGTCCGTACTTACTTCTCTCCCAAGTTTTATCCCCCGGCTTTTGGCGCGAGTCCCAGTAGGTTTCGTCTGCGTAGGGACGGGGTTTATTAAAGGTAATCATCGGGTATTCCATGCCGCCCACAGGCCCGTTGACCGAAATAGAAACCGGGTAGGGATAGTCGAAGGTGTAGCGACTGTAGACTTCCATCGTGTGGATCACTGCCGCAGTGGAATACTGGCTCCAGAGAGGCTCGGCTTCATTGGGATAGAAAGACATCGCGGTCACGGGCTTGTCGTTGAGCGCTACAGTTTGGGCGTCCCAAATGAATTTTCGAGAAGAAGCAAACGCCACATCACGAACGTTTTCAGCTCGAAAGCGCCAGGTCTTTTCTTCGACGCTGCGAGAGGCTTCATTACTGCGAGCTTCCTCGGGTGTAACGATGAACTGCTGCTCGCCGGGTTCCGATGCCGCTCGATAGCGATCCAGCTGTTCCGCCGTTAGTACTTCCTCCGCATTCTGCAGTTCTCCCGTCGCGGCGACCACATGGTCTGCCGGTACGGTAATCGCAAGATCGAAGTTCCCAAGTTCAAGGGTAAATTCGCCCCTTCCCAGGAATTGTTTGTGCTGCCAACCTTCGTAGTCGGTGTATGCAGCCAGACGCGGATACCACTGAGCAATCTCATAGATATAGTTATCATCAGCGGGAAAGTACTCATAGCCACCTCGTGCGGAGATGACCGTGGCGTCTACAATGTTGTGCGACCAAGCGAGACTGAAAACAAAGCGTTCACCGGGTTCTAGTGTCTTTGGCAGATCGATCCGGAGCATCGTCTTGTTGATCGTGAAGGGCAGGGCCACCCCGTCTTGATCACGAATGAACTCTATATTGGTCCCGCCCTCGAAGCGTTCTTGTTCAAGCATTTGGGCCACACCGCGGTAAGAGAGTTGTTCAAAGGACGCGGTTGTTTCGGTTAGCGTGGCGTCAGATCCGATCGCGTAGCGATTTTGATCGAGTTGTAGCCAGAGATAGCTCAACGAGTGGGGGCTTTGATTGTAGTAGGTAATCGTCTCTGAACCCTCTATTCGTTGCTTTTTGTCATCGAGTCTTACCGTGATCGCGTAGTCTGCTCGCTGTTGCCAGTATTCAGGCCCCGGAGCGCCACTTGCTAAACGCGTACTGGTCGGCGTACTCAGAAGTGGGCCCAACTGAGCGAAAGCGGCGGCTCCGCCTTCAGCGAAGGCTCCAAAGCTGAAACCAAAAAGGTTTATTGACAGAGTTATAAGCAGTAAATTCAGTGACTTAAGATACATATTTAAAGTTGCATACAATGCTAAGAAAGCCCGAGTATACTCTTCCTAACTCGGCTCTTGCACGGCCACTTGCCAGTGCACCTGCGAAAGACCGACGCCAGGTATGAACCTGAGACGAAACCGTTTTACTGAATGCTGATTCACAACAACGAGTAACAAAACGTGCCAACCATTCTCCTACGCCATGCTGACGTTTTAGTTTGTATGGATGATGAACGCCGCGAGCTACCCGATGGAGGACTGTTCGCGAGGGACGGCGTCATCGAGCAAGTGGGTAAAAGCTCGGAGCTACCATCACAAGCGGATCGAGTGATCGATTTGAAAGGGCAGGTGCTGATTCCGGGCTTAGTCAACACGCATCACCATCTTTACCAGAACCTAACGCGATTGCTCCCAAGCGCACAGGACGCGGCGCTGTTTGACTGGCTAAAGAACTTGTATCCAGTGTGGTCACGAATAACCCCTGAGGGTTTCGCCGTTGCTACACAGGTGGGCTTGCTCGAACTGCTGCATTCTGGGTGCACGACCTGCTCTGATCATCAGTATATTTTCCCTAATGGTGCAAAGCTGGACGACAGTATCGAAGCCGCTACTTCGACTGGCATTCGCTTTCACGCTCTGCGCGGTAGCATGAGCGTCGGTGAGAGCGCGGGCGGTTTACCTCCAGACGACCTGGTGGAGGCCGATGACCATATTCTTGAGGACTCGGAGCGACTCATCCATCGTTATCACGACCCTGCTGATAGCGCGCGATTACAGATTGCCCTCGCTCCGTGCTCACCGTTTTCAGTCAGCCAGGAGCTCATGCGCGACTCGGCCACGCTAGCTCGCAATCATGGTGTCCGACTGCATACTCATCTTGCGGAGAACGACGAAGACGTTCGCTACTCCCGTGAGCGATTCGGGTGCACGCCCGGTGAATACGCCGAGAGCCTCGGCTGGGTGGGCGACGACGTCTGGCATGCGCATTGTGTACAACTTAACGAAAGGGACATTGAGCGCTTTGCTTCCACCGGAACTGGCGTGGCGCACTGCCCATGTTCCAATATGCGCCTGGCTTCTGGGATTGCTCCTGTCCGCGCCATGCTAAGCGCGGGTGTACCGGTCGGTTTGGGGGTAGATGGTTCCGCGTCTAACGATGCGGGACACCTGTTAGCTGAGGCACGCCAAATGCTTCTCCTGCAAAGATTGGCACAGGGTGCAGATGCCTTTTCGGCTCGGGAAGCGCTCGCCGTTGCCACGCGCGGCGGTGCGGAAGTTCTCGGTCGAAGTTCGCACTTAGGGCAGCTCAAAGTTGGTTTTCAAGCCGACTGCGCCGCTTTTGCCGTGGATGATCTATGGCATGCGGGTGCATTACTTGACCCAGTTGCGAGCTTGCTACTGTGTTACCCAACGCCTGCGAGCTACACAATCGTGGGAGGGGAAGTGGTTGTTGACCAGGGCCAGCACTACGCATTGAATGTTGAAGAACTACTCTTAAAACACGCCTTAATGACATCGGCATTGGCGCGAGGGGAAACGACTGCTTAGGAACGACCCGTTCACCGCCGCATCGCACTTAAAACGCGTGCCGCAGTCTTCGCCTTTCTTGCCCTAATACTTCGGTTTACCCCTCATCTCACCTTATGTCATCTCACCTTGCCTAAGGAGAGGGCTGGCGCCAGTATGAGTTAGCTTGCGGGCGCGCCGGCGGCGATCCACAGGGCAACGGTCGCCCGTTCTTCGTCCGTCATATTGGTCTTATTCATAAACGGCATATCGTGGCTGTCTATACTTCGTGCTTTTATGCGGGGTGCCCACTGCACCATCTGTTCTACCGTGTCGAGCATGACCCCGCCAGGGGCAACCGCAAATACGTCGTCCGTAGGAGCCGCCGCGTGACAAGTGGCGCAACGCTCCGAGATGATCGCCTGGGCGCGCGGCGCAAGATCCACCGGGTGCGCAGCGGTGGCCAGTTGCGGCGGTGCTATCGGCTTTGGTGCAATCAGTACAGCAAGCAAGGCTGTCGCCGCCATGGCGGCTCCGAGAATGACCGGTCGATTGATGTTGACGTGTCGCAAAATGAAGTACTGACGAGACAGCGCAGTGATGACCACGATGACCATCAATACGAGCCAATTGAGCTCATGTCCATAGGTCATTGGATAGTGATTGCTGATCATGATGAACAGCAATGGCAGCGTTAAATAGGTGTTATGGGTGGAGCGTAGCTTGGCCTTCGCCCCCCAAGAGGGGTCTGGCACCGCGCCGGTCTCCAGCGCGGCGACTAGCTTCCGTTGCCCGGGCATGATCACGTGAAACACGTTGCCCACCATAATGGTACCGATGATTGCACCAAAATGGATGTAAGCACCACGCCCGCTAAAGGACTGCGTGAGAGCCCAAGCCAACACTCCGCCCAGCAACAAAAGCACAAGCCCAAGGAGCCATCCGTTCTTCGCTAGCGGACTCATGCAGAGCAAGGAGTAAGCGCCCCAGCTGCCGACCAGGAACGCGATGCCAAGCGATATTGCCTGCGCCTGCGAGAGCTCGGCCACACGCCGATCGATTAGGTAGGAATCAGCACCCAAGTAGTAGATGACCATCAGCAAGACCATGCCGCTCAGCCAGGTGCTATAGGCCTCCCACTTGAACCAGTGAAGATGCGCGGGCATAGCCTCCGGGGCGCCGTGATATTTTGCTACCTCGTAAATGCCACCCCCATGAACGGCCCAAAGATCGCCCTTAATGCCTTTGTCTTTCTTCCACTGGGGGGGATCCTCCAGGCTATTGTCCAGCCAAATAAAGTAGAAAGACGCCCCAATCCAGGCGATACCGGTTATGACGTGCAGCCAGCGCACAATCAAGCTGAACCAATCAATGATATAGCTTTCCATTACACCGTTGCTTTTCGCATCATTGGGCTCATATAAACTTTATCGGGCTCTTATGGGCTCTTATGGGCTCTAATGGGTTTTGAATTTTAGTGGACTCTATTCGAACCATTGGGGCTTTCCGAATTGCCGACATATCCTACTGCCATACACCAGACTATAGCGAAACTGCCCTGTTAGAAAACACAAAGTGACAAGCTGCTTTCCCCATTTTTCCTCAGTGGAGTGCGACCCTGGGCGGCCGTGAACCGGCGCGGAAGAATAAGCTAACGAGCTCGCTCCGACAGCTTCTCACCCAGAATCCAAGTTTCTTTGACGGCGCGATCATCGGCCAGAGTAGCCAAAACGAATATTTTCTCTTCAATAGTAGCGGCTCGTGCTAATCGTCTTTTAAGCGATGGTGTAGCGGCAAGATCGATGACGATAAAGTCCGCTTCTTTCCCCGCTTGAAAATTACCGATCTTATCGTCCAAATCAAGTGCTACTGCCCCGCCAAGTGTCGCCAAGTACAAGTTCTGTAAGGGGCTCAAGGACTGTTGTTGGAGCTGCTGTGTTTTGTAGGCCGCATCCATGGTGTGGAAACAGGACAGTCCTGTTCCCGCACCAATATCCGACCCCAGACCCACCGGGATATCCGACTGCTTCGCCTTGCTTAAGGCAAAAAGACCGGAACCTAGAAACATGTTTGAACTAGGGCAGAAGGCAATACTAGATCCGCTATCGCCAAGGCGCGCCCACTCATCCTGTTGGAGGTGAATACAGTGGGCGAACACGCTTCTTCTCCGGGCGAGGCCGTGCGAGTCATAAACATCCAGGTAATGTTTCGCTTCGGGGAACAGTTCACTCACCCACTGAATCTCGTTCTGATTCTCCGACATGTGGGTGTGCAAGTAGACATCTGGATACTCGTCTAACAGCTTTCCGGCAGCCGCTAACTGTTCCGGCGAGGAGGTAGGGGCAAAGCGAGGTGTGACCGCATAGCGCAACCTTCCCCGTCCATGCCAGCGTTCGATGAGAACCTTACTATCTTCATACCCACTCGCGGGCGTGTCGCGAAGTGCTTCGGGGACGTTCCGGTCCATCAGGACCTTACCGGCGATCATTCTCAGTCGACGCTTCTCACACTCTTGAAAGAAGACCTCAACCGACTGGCTATGTACCGTGCCGAACACCAAAGCTGTGGTAGTCCCGTTCAGCAACAGCTCCTTTAGGAACTCTTGTGCGGTCGAGCGCGCGAAATCTTCGTCCGCGAACTTTGCCTCTTCTGGGAAGACGTATCTATCCAACCACTCGAGCAATTGCTCTCCGTAGGAAGCAATGACATCTAGCTGAGGGTAGTGCACATGGCAGTCAATGAAGCCCGGGAGGATCAAAGAGCTTCCGTGATCAACGACTTCCAGCGCCTCGTCGGCGGACGCTAAGGTTCCTCTTGGCCCGACGGCAATAATTTCTCCATCTGCAATCAGCAGCTCGCCCGATGGAAAATACTCGCAGGCGGACGATTCGGCAGAACCACTGGCTGCAAGCTCAGCCGGATCCTTTAGCATGTGGAGCACCGCTCCACGATGAAGTCGACGACTCATAGTTAGAGAATGAGCGACAGCGGCTCAACAAGCACTTGTTCATCACAGTTCTCCCCCGGCCCAACTCGGTCGACGACGACAAAGTCTGACGGAGCCCTCAGAGCCAGGAGATAGTGGTGCCAGGTGCCTTTTCTGTAGGTGATGCTCTGCCCCGGCTGCGCTAGAAAGCCACTGATTGCGTCTTCTTGGAGGCTCCCCGCGGGAGCTACCACAACGGCATAGGGATAGGGAGAGAGCGGTATAAAGCTCTGGGACGAGAGGGGATGTCGCTCCAGCCCTTGCAGTAGAAAGTTATTATCGACAGGCGTCGCCCGAAAAACGCTTAAGGCTGTGCAACCATCCTGCCCTTCGCAATCGAGTTTAGAGAGCGCGTGATGTCGCTGGGTGCGGCCTTCATTGATCGGATAGCGTTCACAGGCCACAGCTGTATCTATTACATCGCCGAACGGAGCAAAACCAACGGCCGTTAACGGCAAGAGTTCGAGCGCACGCAAAATGCTTAGCTCCCGCGGTAGGTCGAAAAACCAAAGGGCGAGAGAAGGAGGGGGATATGATAGTGCGCTCCGCCACCCTCAAGGCGAAAA
>JBCCQO010000156.1:0-7653 GCA_039024595.1 Pseudomonadota bacterium
CGATCCCAAACTCACAAGCGGTATCAACGTTCTCTGGATCAAGTTCTTTCTAACAGCGGTCTATTCGACAATGTACGTTCGCGATCATCAACGACCGGCGTTTCATTCTGCTCTTGGCGTCGACACGGATTGGTATGCGCGCTCCGTGTTCATCAAGACCAGCGAAATCTCGAAACAAGTCTTCCCACTGACACTCGACATCGACCATCCCCGCTGGCAACGCGGCCTGGTCGCGTTACAGAAAGCCAATGCTGATCTGGCAGACGCAAAGGAAAAGGGATTCTTCGTAAAGCGTATCACCGCCACGGTACGAGCTGCTTTGGCCTTTGTTAATCTGCTGACAATTCCGTCGATCAAGAATGACGTTCCCGTTTCGACACGTTTGGAGCCTGCTTACTAGGTGCCCGACGGACCCCGACACACCTCGAGCACCAAGACCGAGGAAGCATAAGACCTCACTTTCTTCGGGGTCTTTCAGACCGTTAGTTACGTTCCAATCGTGCTATCGTTGATGCTGATACCGAATCAGTG
Source organism: Pseudomonadota bacterium (assembly GCA_039024595.1). GTDB lineage: Bacteria > Pseudomonadota > Gammaproteobacteria > Pseudomonadales > Halieaceae > Congregibacter. The sequence goes on from JBCCQO010000156.1 coordinate 532, forward strand.
CCGCTCTAGCAAACGGCAACTGTAGTGAACGGCAACTATGGCCAAGTTATTCAGAGACGCAAGTAAACGCGCGGCTGCATTTCAACGTATCCGTGACGCGCATCAAACGGAACTCGCAGAAGACTACGTCGAGCTCATCGAAGATCTCATCGAGACCCACGGTGAGGCGCGTATGCTAGATATTGCTGAGAGCTTTGGTATCAACAAGTCGACAGCAACCCAGGCTGTCCAGCGCTTGCAAAAACAGGGGCTGGTCGACGCGCCCCCCTACAAACCGGTCACGCTTACCGAGGAGGGACAAGCCCTCGCGGAGAAAGCCAGACAGCGCCACGAGATAATCTACGATTTTTTCATCGCGATTGGCGTAAGCGAGCAGGTTGCCTTCTCAGATTCGGAAGGCGTCGAGCACCATGTAAGCGACGAAACGCTTCGAGCCTTTAAGAAACTCACGGCAAAGTTGAAGGCCGATAGCTAGCCGCCGGATTCGGTTCAGCGCAGTAACCCCCAAGCGAGCGATTTAAGAAAACAGCGACCTTCGCAGAGTTACCCCGGCGCAGAGTTACCTCAACGCAGAGTCACCCCAGAAAGTTTGCAAAGACTAACTCTGCTTGCTATAAAGTTAGTGCACACAAACTTATCCATCGCTCACAGTAAAGCACCAAAAAAAGATGAACGTCACACGGCGAAGACCGACCTGCTGTTACCCGCGCGCAATCCAAACCTCAGCGTCCGAGTACCGATTATTGCTCGATCTGTTAGCAGGTAGCGCGTTCGTCAGCTGCTTACTAACGAGCACCGTAACGGCAGCGCAAACTCTAGATTCGCAGCCCTTAGAGACCGTGGTCGTAACCGCAAGTCGAATCCCTCAAAAAGAACGAGAGGCAGCGGTCCGAACAGACGTGCTCAGCGACAGCGTGATTAGAGGCTCGGGGTCTCGCAGCCTCGCTGATGCGATTTCGCTAATTCCACTTGCTCGAAGCGAAAACAACTGTCAAAACTGCAACACCACAGAGATTCAGCTGCTTGGACTTCCCGGCGCTTACAACCAAATCTTATTTGATGGACTTCCGCTATTTAGCGGTGTCGCCTCTGTCTATGGGGTTGAGCAGATTCCGGCGCCACTCGTAGATCAGATCGAAGTGCTCAAAGGCGGTGCGTCGGCTCTGTACGGTCCCGGTGCTGTCGCCGGTGTGATCAATGTCATCTCCAAAAAGCCGACCAGAAGCCAAGGAAGTTTGTACGGGACCTTTGAGAACCGCGACGGGGATCCCTACCGAAATATCGGTGGCTATGGATCCCTAGTATCTTCAGACGGCGAAGCAAGCCTCTCTCTATTTGCTCAGTATGAAGCGCAGGACCCCAGAGATCTAAACGGGGATGGCTTTACAGAGCTGGTCGATCGGCAAATGGGCACCGGCGGTTTTCTTGGTCGTTACCAGCTATCGGACGCGACGGCGGTAGCTGCAAACTATCAGTACACAGATGAATCGCGACGGGGTGGAAACAGACTGGATTTCCCGAGCTTTCTTGCCAACATCTCGGAAGAAATCAACACGGAGTTTCATCGCGGCGCTATTAGTCTCAGCCACTTCATTGATGAGACCACGCAGGTGGAAGCGATCTACGGCTTCGCGCAGATAGATCGGGAGACGTTCTATGGAGGGCTGGGTGAAGTCGAGACCGACCCCGCTGCGCCGGGCTTTGATCCGGGTGCGCTTGCGGAGGCGATCGAAACCAGCCGTACTCAGTTTGGAAGCACCGACGATCAGTTGCAGTATGCAGAACTGCGTAGCCTGACCACTAGCGGCGCACACAGTCTTAGCTTTGCCGCTCAGTACCGCGTGGAGTCGGTGACAGACATTAACGAAAACGCGGTAGGAGATGCCCTAAATACGTTGGTAGACGATGAGTTCGACAATTTTGGTCTATTGGCTCAGGATGAGTGGACCCTTTCCGAATACGCTCGCTTGCTGCTTGGTTTCCGCGCGGATTGGAGTTCCGAGGTGGAAGACCCAATACTCTCCCCCCGTATCGGCCTGTGGTTGAGCCCGAATAGCGAATGGGTTTTTCGTGCCAACGTGTCAACGGGCTTTCGTGCCCCCGAGGTCTTCAATGAAGATATCCATATCGACACCCTTGGAGCGCAACCGATACGGGTAGTTAACGATCCAGGGCTGAGCGAAGAGACCTCTATCTCTTACTCGCTCGGCTTCGATTACGACCCGCAATGGCGTGACAACCTATTTGCCTTGGATGGGCAGATCTACCTCACCGAGCTCGACGACGCTTTCTTCCTGGGCGATATAGGCGAAACCGCACAAGGCGACCTTTTCCAGGTAAGAAGCAATGCGGGTGAATCGAACTTTAGAGGCGCTGAACTGACGACCACTTTGCGGCCATCGCAAGCGCTTCAACTGTCCCTCAGTACCGCCTATGTAGATGCGAGCTTCGCTGATGCCCAGGTGGTTTTTGAAGACGACGGAGTGGTTCTCGCTACCTCGCGCTATCTCAAGACCCCGCGTTGGACTGGAGTTGCACAGGCAGCCTATGCAGCGCCAGGCAATATCGATGCGTTTATTGCCTTACGCTATACCGGGTCCATGCAAGTACTAAACAACAATCTGGGTACGCTGACCGAAACAGAAAGCTTCACCGAGATCGACCTCACTGCGACGAAGCATTTTGAGCGTTTCTACGGTACAGCAAACCTCGATATTACCCTCGGCATTCGCAATCTTCTGGACGAGTTCCAAAGCGACTTAGAAGTCGGTGCCGGCAGGGACAGCGATTATGTATTCGGTCCTCGTCTGCCGAGAACCGCCTTCTTGAGTTTCCAACTGGATATTTAATGAGCGTGCAGGCTGCAAGCACATCATCGGCGCGACTGTCCCGCGTCGGATTTTTGATCGCCCTGGCCGTGGCTTGGTTGTCTCCGGCGAGCGCGCAAGAGCTGGCCGCGCCTCCAGCGGAGCTGTTGCAGGGCGCGACCCAGAGGCTTGAAGCGGGAAGACTGACTAGCAACGACATCGATGGGGAAATACGCCAGTGGGTTTTTTACTTCGGTGCCAGCTGGTGTGGCCCTTGTCGAGCCTTCATGCCAGATCTACTTCGCGCTTACGATACTTGGCGGACACAAAAAAGAAGCATTGAGCTGGTCTTCGTAAGCGGAGATGGAAGCTGCAGCTCGATGGAATCTTATATCCAGCAAATGCGGATGCCATGGCCGGTAGTCGCCTGTCGCAAACGCGATTCGCTGCCCTCCCTGCGAGGGCTCAGTGATCAGGCCCTACCCGGTCTTGTGGTCGTGAATCAAGATGGGGTTGTGACCGACAGCAGCTTTTGGAAGGAACAATACGGCCGTTACCAGCAGGTTCTTTTGGCCATCAACTAAGTTCAATACTGGCACTAACGTCCCGCTGATCATGTGCTAGGGTGCGCTGCCCTTCTCGCTAGGAACAAGATAATGAAATCATTTAGCGTACGACTGCTGATAGCTGTATTGCTGCCCCTACTGCTGGTAGATCTTTCGCACGCTGCGGACGCTCAGCGCTCTGTTCTGATAACAGGCGCCACCAGTGGCATCGGTCGAAACCTGGCGGAGGCACTTGCGCGCGAGGGCCATCATGTTTATGCAGGAGCGCGCACCAATGCGGAGATGGCCGAACTCAACGCTATGGGAACATTACCGCGATTCGACTTGACGTCACCAAACAGGGTGAGGTCGACGCCGCCCTAGAAACGATAAAAGATCGGGGAACCGGACTCTACGCTCTCGTCAACAACGCGGGCATTTACGACGGAGGCCCGGTACTTGAGACGGACATCGACGTTTTGAATCTTGTTTACGAGGTCAATGTAGAGGGTGTCTTAAGAACAACTAAAGCCTTTGCCCCGTTAGTGGTGGAATCGAAAGGGCGCATTGCCACGACCGGGTCAATCGCTGGCACTGTGTCTTCGCAGGGCTTCGCAGCCTATAGCGGCAGCAAGCATTACATAGAAGCGTTCACCGACTCTCTGGCTGCAGAGCTCGAACCCCTGGGGGTCACGGTCAGCGTGATTGAGCCCGGCAACTACCAGACACAAATTCGGCGCAGCAGTGTGAAGCGAAACATGGCTCGCACCGTGGCCGCCGGAGGCGTGATCACCGGCGCCATGGAGAAAGCCTACAAGGCAATCGAAGAAAGAGAGCTTTCCCTTAAAACGCCGGAAGACGTAACCCAGGCATACCGGCACGCTTTGTTTAGCGATCAACCCTTGAGGCGCTATGTAGTCGTGCCGAACGAACGCGAGCAGCAGCGTACAATCGAAACGAAAGTGCGAGAGCTTGTGGAGCTCAATAGTTGGGGTCCTTACAGCTACAGCGACGCGGAGCTAGTTGAACTACTGAGAGCTACCCTGAACAAGTAAACACCGAGTTCCGGACTACCCAGAAGACACTACAGCTAAGCTGGTTCCGACCCTTCCGACTTGCTATTGTTGAGCCAGTTCCGAGGGCATTTAATGAGCTTCATAAGCGAAATACATCGCCGCAACGTTGTTCGAGTAGGCATCGCCTACTTAGTAACAGCCTGGCTATTGCTCCAAATTGCCGATGTCGTAATGGAAAATATCGGCGCTCCGGCGTGGGTGATGCAGGCGCTGCTGTTCGTGCTTGTAGCCGGTTTACTGCCCGTGGTGCTCTTTGCCTGGGTGTTCGAGCTGACTCCCGAGGGGTTAAAGCGCGACTCGGAAGTCGCAAGGGAAGATTCGATCGGCCACGTGACGCGGCGCAAGATCGACACACTAATTATCATCCTGCTCGCAAGCGCGCTGGGCTACCTGGTGTGGGATGACTACCTCGGATCCGGTGCCGATGAGCTTGCGATTGAGGTATCAGAAGTCCCGACTGCAGCACCTCTGGCGCCAGCAGACTACCTTCCGCAGGAGAAGTCGGTGGCGGTTCTTCCTTTCGTTAACCTGTCTTCCGACCCAGAACAGGAGTTTTTCTCGGACGGTATATCGGAGGAGTTACTCAACGTCCTTGCGCAAATTCCCGAGCTGCGCGTCGCCGCTAGAACGTCTTCTTTTCAATTCAAAAACGACAATCGCGACATTAAAGAAATCGCCGGGCTGCTAAAAGTGAATCACGTGCTGGAAGGATCCGTGCGCAAAGCGGGTACGCGGTTGCGAATAACGGCGCAGCTCATCGAGGCAGAACATGGATACCACCTTTGGTCGAATACCTACGACCGGGAACTTGCGGATGTCTTTGCGATCCAGGATGAAATTTCTCTCGCGATTGCGGATGCGCTGCGAGCCGAGTTGGAACTCGTCGGCGAAAATGGATCTGAGACCAAGGTGGCGGAGACGTCAAATACAGCTGCCTACGAAGCCTTTTTGAAGGGGCGAGCATTGGTCAACAAACGCGGCAATGAAGCCATTACCGCTGGAATGCGAGAGCTGGAGAAGTCGGTACGCCTCGATCCAAACTATGCGCCTGCGCGAGCGCAGTTAGCGATCGCCATTACCTTACTGACTTCATCATCGAGTTCCTATGGCGATCTCACGCTGACTGAAGTGAACGAGCGAGCGGGTGAGCAAATTCAAGCGGCGGAGGCCTTAAACCCAAAGCTTCCTGAACTTGCCGCCGCAAAAGCCTTACTGGCGTCAGTGAATGGCGACGGCGAAGCAACGATTCGTTATGCGGACCAGGCCCTGGCCTTGAGGCCGAATTACCCAGACGCTAACAACTGGAAGATCAATCAGCTAAACACTCTCGGGATGTTTCGAGAAGCGCTGGATGCAAAAGAGAGGTTGCTGGAAGTCGATCCGCTATCCGTGATTGGTCGACTGAACGCGGTCGGTAATATTTCCTTAAACGACTATGACCGCGCTATGAAGATCGCAGAGTCAATCGCAGCGCAGTCGCCTTGGGCGAGCCATGTCGCGAAGGCACAGATTCACACGTTCAATGGCGAGCCGCTTGAGGAAATGAAGCAACTAATGCTGGCTTACGCGATTGACTCAGAGGATCTTCTGGTAAACGGAAGAATTGTGTACCTGTTTGCGACGCTGGGCATGACTGAAGAAGCGCTGCGGATTTCCCGCGAGTTTGAGGCCAACGTACTGTTGTTCAACGGAGAATTTGAGAAAGCGGAGGCTGCCATTGAACAACAGTTGGCCGCTGATCCAGACTCGAAAGAACTTCTCGCGGATCTAGGTTCTGCCAAATACGGTTTAAAGAACTACGCAGATGCGGTCTCGGTTTGGCGAGGAGCTCTGACAGAAACGTCCCATGGCATCGGGATTGACTATAACGGCAACGAAATTCCGACCATACAAATGATCCATGCAGCAGCGTTGACCGGAGATATAGAGCTGGCGCGCACCTTGGAAAGCAGCATGAGAAGCACCATGGCAGCAGAAAAGGCCGTCGGATACTCGAACGGCTTGTGGTTCGGTCAGAAAAGCGCGCTTGACGCCGCGACAGGGAACTCTGCGGCGAGCCTTGAGGCACTGGAAATCGCTATTGAGAAGAATTTTGTGCAGCCGTATTTTCTTAAGCAAGCCTATTATGATGATTTGCGTTCGAACGAGTCTTTTCAATCGTTGAAAGGAATCATGGAGCAAGGAGCTTCCGAGTATCGGCTGCAAATGATCTCGCTAGTATGCGAGAACAATCCGATCCCTGATCACTGGAGGCCGCTCGCCACGACATGCGATCGTTAGAAGACCAATAAAGAACACGGCAACATCCCAGCGATACCCAAAATCAAAGACCGCCGCGCTAGCAGGAATGGCTGTATCTCCGTAGCACTGTTGCACAAGTGTGAGAGAGCTCTTTGAATTCAACGGTTAGGCCGTTACCGCGGCAGTGCTGCGCAACTTGTCGAATTGCTAAGGGCTTTGTGCCCAACGCAACCACTAGCTTCGGCGTAGCAAGAAGAAGTTCCAGCAAAGCTAGTTACGGCCGGTCCGACTTGCTATTGTTTAGCCAGTTTTAGGAGAATTTGACGAGCCGCACCCTCGATGGCTGTTTTGTCGTGACGTTGTTCGAATAGGGATATCCTTATCATCAAGCGCGTCGCTGTCACTCCAAATTACTGAAAGGGTAACAGAGAAATCTTGCTTGGATTGGCCCGC
>JBCCQO010000157.1:0-7627 GCA_039024595.1 Pseudomonadota bacterium
GAGGCCCGATCGGCTCATTGGGCTCATTCTGATTGGCAACAATCTGGTGAACATTGCAGCTTCTTCGATCGCCACCGTCATCGCTATTCGTTTGTACGGAGATGCGGGGATCGTCATCTCGACGATCCTGCTGACGATCGTAATTTTGATCTTCGCCGAGGTCACCCCAAAGACGATCGCGGCCCTGCATCCGGAACGCATTGCCTTTCCCGCAAGCGTGATACTTCTTCCGCTGCTCAGTGTGCTGAAACCTGCGGTGGCGGCGGTTAATTACGTGTCCAATGGCTTGCTGCGTTTACTCGGGTTTGATCCGGGTGAGACGGGGCGAGATCGAGTTTCCCAGGAAGAGCTTCGAACGATTGTCACCGACCCGGATGCAATGATTCCCCAGCGCCACAAGGGGATGTTGGTCAATATTTTGGATCTGGAAGCGGTCTCCGTTGATGACATCATGGTTCCGCGCAACGAGTTTTATGGGATTGATCTCGACGATTCAGACGAGGTCATTATTCGCACTATTCTCAATAGCAATCACACGGTACTGCCGGTATGGCGCTCCGATAGCAACAACGTGGAGGGCGTGCTGCATCTGCGTAACGTCGGCCCTATTTTGGAACAAGGGGGCTTGTGCCGAACGGCTTTGGTAAACGCGTTAGACAAGCCGTATTTCATCCCCGAGAGCACGCAGCTTCATATTCAGCTTCGTAACTTCCAGCAGAAGAAAACGCGTCTAGCTTTGGTTGTGGATGAATACGGGGATGTAATTGGGTTGGTCGCCGTTGCCGACATCTTGGAAGAGATTGTCGGCGAGTTCACTAGCAACCTGAACGACCATGCTGACGAGATCTATCCTCAGCGTGACGGAAGCTTCGTGATTGATGGGGGGGCGAGCGTCCGGGACGTTAACAAGACACTTAAGTGGGAACTTCCCACCCAAGGCCCAAAAACCGTCTCCGGCATGGTTTTGGAATACCTTGAGTCTTTTCCCGATGGGAATGCGGGCCTTCAAATCGGAAAATACCGCCTGGAAATTCTCGAGCTCGAAGGCAACGTAGTACGCGCGATTCGCGGAAAGACCGCCTGAACTGCGAGACAACCACCCGAGTACGGGATCAGTCGCTCTTGCTGGTTTCTTTTGCCTCTCGCGCCTCTCGCCCTTCTCGCGCCTCACGAGAAATCTCTCGCTTTTCTCGCTCTTGCAACGTCTTTCGCTCAGCGATCTTTCGGAGAATGGCTTCTTTTTCTGAGTCGCTTGCCTGCGACCACTGCGTGACCTCACTCACATGACGCAAACAGCCTGTGCAAAACTGGTTTTCGTCCAGAGAGCATTGAGATACACAAGGCGAAGCAACAACGGACGTCATAGGTAGCACAAACTTGCTTAGGTTAAGTCGCGAGGTAAAAGCATCAGGCTACTGTAGTGCTTCTAACAGCTCAGAAAAACGAGCTCCGTTGGCGATATAGTGCTGAGCATTTGCGCGAAGAAACGCCTGCGTATCTTCATCCAAGGTCTTTTTTACTTTAGCCGGTGAGCCAAGAACCATGGACCCGTCAGGTATCTGCATCCCCTCAGTAACGAGGGCGTTTGCGCCTATGAGGCAACCGGAACCAATAACAGCGCCATTGAGAACGACTGCGTTTATACCGATCAAACTGCCGTCGCCTATCGTGCAGCCATGGAGCATGGCGTTGTGACCAACAGTGACCTCCTTGCCTACTCTGACAGGAAACCCTGGATCTGCATGGACCACGGTACCGTCTTGGATGTTGCTGCCCTCGCCGATTTCGATGTCTTCAACGTCGCCTCGAAGGGTACAGGAAAACCAAACGCTGCTGTCGGCACGCAGCACAACACGGCCTATAACTGCGGCGTTTGGAGCGACATAGTGGCCCGTACCCTCAAGTACGGGCCGATGTTCACCAAAACAATAGAGCATTCTTATATTCTCCTAGTATCTCAACAACAATCGCTAGCTCAAACGCGCAACCCCATAGAGATTACGGGCTGCAACCATCACTGGACCTGGAAACACCGCTCGGCGCTAGCACATCAGTAACGTCCCAAGCAGGCTCTTCATAGGGATGTGCTTCGACAAGGGCGCTGAGGACCGAAGCAATGCACGAATCTTCACAGAGCATCTCAACACGATACTCTGAGACTTGCTCTTGCACCTGCTCTCCTCCGAGAAACGGACGGCTGCCAGGCATCGGTCGAAACTGACCGATGCCCTGAACCTGCCAGCAGCAACGATCGTAGCGCCCTAGCTGACCGGCGCCTGCCGCAAAAACCGCATCTTTGACTGGCTCTAAAAATCCCTCCGGTACGTAAAAGCACAGCTTCTTCATGGAGAGTCGGCCGCTCGCCGAAAATACTCGTCATAAAACTGAGCGAACTCACTTCGCTCGATAGCGCCGCGTATACGCTGCATATGCTGCTGATAAAAATGCAGGTTGTGTAAGGTGTTCAACTGAGATCCAAGAATCTCTTTACAGCGATCTAAATGATGCAGATAAGCTCTACTAAAGTTCTGACAGGTGTAGCAGGAACAAGTGGGATCTAAGGGCTCTGTGCTGTGCTTATGTTTGGCATTACGTATTTTCACAACGCCCTGTGAAGTAAAAAGATGGCCATTACGCGCGTGACGGGTAGGCATCACACAATCAAACATATCAATGCCACGACGCACGGCCTCAAGGATATCTGCTGGCGTACCTACTCCCATCAGGTATCTGGGCGCATGCTTTGGTAGCTTCGCCTGCAGGCCGTTAAGAACACTGATCATTTTTTCTTTCGGCTCACCGACGGACAAGCCCCCAACGGCATAGCCGTCGAAACCGATCCGCTCTAATCCTGCCAACGATTCGAGCCGTAGGTCATCGTACATCCCGCCTTGAACGATACCGAACAGTGCAGATTTGCTGTCGCCGTGCGCATTTCGACTTCGCTCAGCCCAACGCAAAGAAAGCTCCATCGAGCTTCGAGCTTGCTCCCAATTCGCCGGGTAAGGTGTGCACTCATCAAATATCATGACGATATCACTACCCAACGACCGCTGAATCCGCATAGATGTTTCCGGATCGAGAAACACAGATGAGCCGTCCACAGGAGACCGGAAAGCAACGCCCGCCTCAGTTACTTTGCGCATCTCGCCCAGACTGAACACCTGGAATCCACCGGAATCGGTAAGAATGGGGCCTGACCAATTCATAAACTGGTGAAGACCGCCGTGCGCATCTATAACCTTCGTACCAGGACGCAACCAGAGGTGGAAGGTGTTTCCCAACACGACTTGAGCACCGAGTTCCTCCAGGTCACGGGGCATCACCCCTTTCACCGTTCCATAGGTTCCTACCGGCATAAATGCGGGCGTATCCACAACACCCCGATCGAAGCTAAGCTGCCCGCGCCGAGCATTGCCTTCCGCCGTTAGGAGCTTAAATTCCACAGTATCTAGCGACTTCGCTTGGGCGTTAGCAACATCGCGTCGCCATAACTGAAGAAACGATAGCCCTCGGCAACCGCTTCGCGGTAAGCAGCCAAAATGTGCTCTCGGCCAGAAAAGGCGCTGACCAGCATAAGCAGCGTGGACTCAGGAAGATGGAAGTTGGTGACGATCGCATCAACGCACCGAAAGGGAAAACCCGGGAATATGAAGAGTTTCGTGTCCCCTTGGTAGCTGCTAAGGGCGCCGTTTTGAGCGGCGGTCTCCAGACTACGAACAGACGTCGTTCCCACCGCGACGATGCGACCACCGGCCGCTTTTGTTTCATTGACTTCCTCGCAGGTCTGAGACGAAACTTCCAACCATTCAGCGTGCATCACATGCTCAGTAAGGTCTTCCGTACGGACAGGTTGAAACGTACCGGCACCCACATGAAGCGTCACTTCTGAGGTAGTGACGCCTTTGGCAGTGAGTTGATCGAGTATTTCCTGATCGAAGTGAAGCCCCGCCGTTGGTGCCGCGACCGCCCCTTCGCGCTGCGCGAAGACCGTTTGGTAACGGTCGCGATCCTGCGGTTCATCTTCTCGGTTGAGATAGGGAGGAAGCGGCATGTGTCCTGCCACATTAAGAATGGTGCCAATAGGCGTGTTTGATCGTAGCGTAAAGAGTCCGTCAACCCGTTCACCAACCTCGAAAATATACTCTTTTACTTGTGTAGATGCGCTTTCTCCCGGCTCAAGGCGCTCTTCGGCTTTGGTATAAATCTTGGTTCCAGGTTTCGGTGTTTTGCTGGCGCGCAAATGTGCGACCGCGGTATTCTCACCGGTCACTCTTTCCAGCAGGATCTCGACCTTCCCGCCGCTGGCCTTTTGTGCAAACAGGCGAGCGGGAATCACTTTCGTATTGTTAAAGACAAGCCTGTCGCCTGCCTGCAGAAAATCCAGCAGATCGACAAACTTACCGTGTTGAATGCCGCCAGTGTCGCCATCAAGGCGAAGCAGGCGCGCGTCAGTCCGCTTCCTAAGCGGATGACGAGCAATTAGTTCTTCTGGGAGGTCGTAGGCAAAAAGACTGCGATGCATAGACCTAGGAGGTTACTCGGCTGCTGATTGTTCTTCGCTGTCCGTTTCCGTCTCAGTGGGCTCTTCGTCCGAAGACTTTGAGTCACTGTCATCGACGCTATCAGCCACTTCTTCGGTGTGCTCTTCTGATTTTGGCTCAGCCACGGTGATCAAACCTTCTGATACGAGAATGCGGACTTTTTCATCCCCGTTTACTGGCTTTTTATCGGATCCTTTAACCGCATAGCGTTCATCACCGCGCTGGTAGATGCTGTAGTCCGATGTTTTCTTAACGAGCTTCATAGTCATGTTTTGATCTTTTCCTTACTGTCCTTTCTCGTGAACACCGCCCTCTACCTGTAACCTTGCGCTCAAACCGTGCGTTTTGGCTAAGCGTTCGTCCGGCCTTATCTAGCCTAGGGGTAGTCGCAGGGCGCTAGCTCTTGGAGGTACTCGGTGGTGCACTCACTTGGCGCGCGCCGGAGTGTACCCAATGGCCTCTCTCCCACCAAGTGCAAATTAGCGCTGTCTAAAAGCTGGTCTGATCAGAACAGGGATTGCTATACTCCGCGCCCTTCGGGCTTACCACCCGAACCGCGAGAATGCCGGAGTGGTGAAATTGGTAGACACGTCGGATTCAAAATCCGATGAGGTAAAACTCGTGCCGGTTCGAGTCCGGCCTCCGGTACCAAAACCAACCGTCTCTCCAATATCTTACGGGGAAACGGGCATACGTGTCCCCAACAGTTCCTCCCAAAGTAGCCGCGATTTCGGCTCCCTGCTGTACGAAAAGCCCCTTATACCAACTATTACCCCAAGAATTTGTCGATACGATCAATAATGGCCGAGAACTTCAATCCTGTTTGACCTGTGGCAGAGTACCCGGTCTGCGTAGCGGCGATCATTAACCGTGGCAGAGTGGTCTACGCCATGTCGAATAGACGTTTAGCCTGATCGACCTACATACCGCCGTACTCCTTATGCCAGCGGCAGTAGGTCTGGTCTGTGGTTCCGAGTTGCTTACCCGCTTCGGCGATCGTTTTGTGCTGTGCGATCAGTGCATCAGCTTCATGGAGTTTGTGTATGATGACTTCGGGCGAATGACGTATCTTCGGTACGGCTCAGATCTCCTGTCATGGGGATTAGCACTTAAGATCTGGACCAAGAATTTCAGGATAGCTCAGACTGTTCCGCCCAATCACTGCCCTCGTTGCGCCCGCTGCTGTTTAATGCTGTCTAAGCCATCGCGAAAGTCACTACTGGATAACAGCACGGCCTGCTGCGGCAGATTGCTGGTCCACTCCGCATCCATTGAGCTGCTTAAACCGCGGTGCATCGACTCTTTGATCGCAGCATAAGCCGCCGTGGACAAGCCAGCCAATTCTTCAGCAAGCTTGAGGCCATGTTCTTGTAGCTCGTCACGACTGACGACGTCACTGACCAAGCCTGCGCGCAGCGCTTCATCGGCCAACATCGGAACACCGCGTAAACACATGTTTTTCGCACGGCTCAAGCCGATGATGCGCGGTAATAAGAAAGTACCTCCCAACGGTGGCATGATGCCGGCTTTAATCCACACTTCTAAAAATGAGGCGTCCTGCGAGGCGACGCGAAAATCACAGGCCAAAGCCAACTCGCAGCCTACTGATACCGCCGTGCCTTGTATCAGCGCCAAAGTCGGTTTGGGGCAATGCCAGATTCGCCGTGCCGCACCCTGAAAGTGCGTATAGACCTGGTTCTTAATCTCGGCCGGAGTCATTCGCGTCAATCGGTCGAGAAAGTCAAAATCCGCGCCGGCTGAGAAGTGATCACCGTCGGCGGCGAGAATGATCGCTTGCACCTGGTTGTCAGCGCTCAGTCTGTCCATCGCGACGCATAGTTCCGACAGACCCTCAGGGCGAGCGGTGTTATGGGATTCGGGGCGCGCCAAGACGATTCTTGCCACGTTGTCCAGTGGCCGCTCAATGCGAATGTCGTGGAATTCGCTCATAATTTATCCGCTCTTTTCATACTCGACGATGACGAAACACAGCTCAAGTTCTATTCACAACTGTACTTTGATCCGAATCAAATCGCGAGAAATATAAAACCATCAATCATGTTTTTATTAAAGATAGCGCTGTCTAGCCACCTCGCCGACTGTCAAATTAGATCATTCGACCACCGGACCCCGGACCCCGGACGAAGGTAAGCTGATAACCTCCTCGCCCGAGTCTTTGTTGCGCCCATCGCGTAAGCGCACCGGGACCGTAGTTCCGAGTATGATCAAAGCATGAAAACGACTAGCGACCTTTTCCTTGGCGTCGACCTAGGCGGCACGAAAATCGAAGCGGCTATCGTAAACCGCGCGGGAGAAGTCATTGCGCGGGAACGGGTTGCCACACCCGATGGTGATTACGATGCCACGCTCCATGCCATCTGTCGTCTCTGTGACCGAGTACAACATCAGGTTGGAGATGAAACCCCCCGGCCTCTGGGGATCGGTACGCCAGGCTCACTATCTCCGGAGAGCGGACTGTTGAGAAACTGCAACAGCGTTGCTTTGAATAACCGTCGCTTGGACCGCGATCTGGAACGACTTAGCGGCAGAAAAGTACGGATGGCCAACGATGCGGACTGCCTGGCGTTATCAGAAGCAATCAGTGGTGCCGGCAGGCCATACTCCACGGTATTTGCTGTCATCCTTGGCACGGGCGTGGGTGGTAGTTTGGTTGTCGCAGGCAAGCTCCTGCAAGGACCAAACCGCATCACTGGTGAATGGGGACATAATCCCATCAACCGTCAGCGCGCCAAACTAGCAAACCCGGCTCTCGCAGAGCCTCGCTTGTGCTACTGCGGTAATGTCGACTGCGTCGAAACATGGCTTAGTGGACCTGGTATCGCAGAAACTCACAAACGGATTCACGGTAACGATGTTTGTATTAAACAGTTGGGCGCCGCCGAACCGGATGAAAGTCACAGCCTCACGCTCGATATTTACTCAGAGGTACTCGCGAGCGCGCTGGCAAGCGTCATCAACATCGTAGATCCGCAGGCAGTGGTTTTCGCGGGCGGTCTATCGAATGTGGGTAAGATCCTACGCTTGGCCAAACAGAAGTTGCCCACGCACGTTTTTTCGGATAC
>JBCCQO010000158.1:0-7585 GCA_039024595.1 Pseudomonadota bacterium
CGTCTCCCCCGAGCCGGGCCACCGCTTCCGTACCCGCCATTCTTCGTAACCGTTTGGATACCTGATGCAAAACGTAGTCGCCGGTCGCATGTCCATACTGATCGTTTAATGGCTTGAAATGATCAAGATCTAAGAACACGAGTACCAGCGAGTTGTCCGAACTCCACAGCGATTCGAGCCGATTCATAAAGGCGCGTCGATTCAATAACCCCGTTAGGTGGTCCGTAGCAGCAATCCGCTCTTGCAAGCCGATCAAAGCGAGTAGTCTTCGGTCGGTGTTGGACCGCTCCCATGCAATAAGCGCAAGAATCAAAAAAGTCACCGCCGATAGAGCGGCCGTGACGAGGCTAAAGCTTGTTGAATTCGTCGTTTGGAGAATCTCCCCATAGGGTAGAACCGCATGGTTTTTGGTGTATGCGTACATAAAGACGAATTGCACAGGAACGAGCGCCAGCAAAATTTTATGGCTCAGTATCATCACCACCAAAAAAGGGATGAAGCTCACCAGAGGCAAGCCCAAGCGTAAAACCTCACCCTGCCAGGCATATATGAACGCGGTGCTCCAAAATACAAAGTAAATGAGCACCAGGCCCGAAAACAGAATGACCCTGACGTGATAGTCGCGTGCACTGGCGAGGGTTATTGCGGCGAAGATAACCGTATACAGGCCGACTTCCAGTGCGATCCACGGTGTGCCGTCACCTTCCCAAAACACCACCGCGAGCAGTACCAGGGCAAGCACCAAGCCAAATTTTCCAACCCATGAAGACACAGATCGCAGGCGTTCATGGATATCTCGTCTGGACTGCTTGTGGTACTTCTCCGCCATGGGATCATGATCAGACAAGCACTTTGTTCAGTAAAGTGTTGAGTAAAGCGTTCAGTAATCCTCTTAAGCTGCGATTCGGTAGCCAATCGCCTCGTGTATCGAGGCGCTATCGACCAGATCCAGTTGCTTAAGGTCGGCAATGGTTCTCGCAACCCGCAGCACCCGCTCTACCGCGCGGTTGGAGAGTTTGAGATTTTGCGCGCCTCGTCTCAGGACTTCTTTTTCTGTTTCGCCCACCCCACACGCGGCGATCAGCCCCTCTCCACTTAGCTGCGAATTAACCTTACCTCGTGCGTCTTGCCTCTCCACTGCGGCGAGCACTCGATCTCGTACCGTACTTGAACTCTCCTCAGCGCGGTTATCGAGGAGAAATAACGTGGTCTCCCGTTCTACTCGAATCTGCAGATCCATGCGATCCAACAGCGGCCCCGACAATCGGTTTTGGTAGTTCATTATTTGCGTTTGGGTGCACCGGCATTGGCCTGAAGGATCCCCCGCCAGGCCACAAATGCAGGGATTCATAGCTGCAACCAGCTGCACCCGCGCTGGGTAGCTGATGGTACAGGCGGCCCGGGCCAAGGATACTTCACCGTTTTCAAGGGGCTCCCGAAGCATATCGAGCGCGTGGCGGGAGAACTCCGGCAGTTCGTCCAAGAAAAGCACTCCACCGTGCGCAAGGGAAATCTCACCAGGGCGAGGAACGCTACCACCCCCTATCAGGGCGGCGGCGCTCGCGCTGTGGTGAGGGGCTCGAAATGGTCGATCCCGGTTAGCGCAGCGCGATGGTGTTTCGATGAGGTCTTGTAAGGCTCGAACCGTTAACCACTCTTCATCTCTTAGCGGCGGTAAGATACTGGGGAGGCAGCTCGCTAGGAGTGACTTTCCCGTGCCGGCGGGACCGACCATCAACAGGTTGTGACCACCTGCGGCCGTTATTTCTAAAGCTCGGCGCGCCGCATGTTGACCCTTTACCCGTTCGAGATCCGGGATCTGCCTTTGCTCTTCGCCAGCAACGATGCTCTTATCTTGGGGAATAGGGTGGCCGCGTAAACCTGCGCACAAGCTGAGTAGGTCTGGAGCGCTTAGCAGCCTACTCTCCGGAACCTGCGCGCAATCGCTGTGGTTGTCGCTCGGAAGCAATACCCTGCGCTTAACTTTTGTGGCCGCAAGGGTCGCGCTCAGGGCGCCCCTGACTGCTCGAAGACCGCCATCAAGGGCGAGTTCGCCGTAGCATTCCGAGTCTTCGAGTACTTCCGTCGGGAGTTGGCCCGAAGCCGATAAGATGCCAAGCGCTATTGGAAGGTCGAAGCGGCCCCCGCTCTTTGGTAAATCAGCGGGAGCGAGATTGACGGTAATGCGCCGATCTGGGAAGTCGAAGTGCGAGTTGATAATCGCGCTGCGCACGCGGTCGCGGCTTTCGCGCACGGCTGTTTCTGCCAAGCCAACGATTGTAAAGGCGGGGAGGCCATTTGATATGTGGACTTCAACCTGAACACCGGGAGCGTCCAAGCCCCGATTTGCTCGCGAAAAAACTTCTGCGTAGCTCATAGCTCATCCTTGAGCAGCTATCGAATCTAAGGTGTCGCGCCTGCGTCGGGGTGCTGGGTAAATACCTTTTTCCACACGCGCCGCATATTAAGGGGATTTTCAACCTGCTATTGAGCGGTCCGGACCCCTTATTTGCGTTTGCTTCACTATCCGTTCAGCGACGCGGTTCATCGCTAGCGGAGAAAGAAGCTCTCGTTTCAATGGTGTCGAGCAGCTTCGTCATTGCTACGAGCTCTGACTCCAGCATCGCAACTTTCTTTTGCGTTCGCTCGAGTATCTCGCACTGCGCGTCGAACTCTTCTCGGCTGACGAAGTCAAGCTTTCGCAGAGCAGACTGGATGAGCTGCTTTGCGTTTTTGTCGACCTCTTGCGCAAGGCCACTGGGTCCGACCAGCTGGTTAACTTGCTGCATTACCTCACTGATCGGGGGAATCGGCGGAATAGGTGGTGGCTTAACGGCCATAGATGACTCCGGATGATAAAGAGCCAAAGTGTAGTGCATGGCGTGAGCCCTGCGCAGCCCAATCCATTGCACCAATTTGGTGCTTCGCACGCTATGTGTGCATTCAATCGGCGCACTTTCCTAGGCGGGTTGCGACAATTAAGCGCGCCATCGCCGCCAAGGTTCTGAAATAACGGAAAAATTCACGCATGGCATATCCATTGCTGTCTGCGCATACGCGCGGAATTTTTTCCCCGCTGTTTGGCTAATACCGCTACAAAAATGAATAAGCGGGCCATAAATGGCGCCTAAAGAGCGCCGCTGTTTTGTCAGGAGATTTGCATGAAATTGATTACGGCTATCGTGAAGCCATTCAAATTGGATGACGTGCGCGAATCCCTATCGGAGATTGGCGTACAGGGCATCACGGTTACTGAAGTAAAAGGATTCGGGCGGCAAAAGGGCCATACAGAACTCTACCGGGGGGCTGAGTATGTGGTCGACTTTTTGCCAAAGGTAAAAATAGAAGTCGCTGTAGCGGAGTCCATGGTCGATCAGACCATCGAGGCAATCACTAAGTCAGCTAATACCGGCAAGATTGGAGACGGGAAAGTCTTCGTTTCTTCCCTGGAGCAAGTGATTCGCATACGAACCGGCGAAACCGGCGAGGAAGCCATTTAAACCTCGGTAGCGACACTGGATAACCGAATTCAAGAGAAGAGACACTTTCATGGAAAATCAAATTTTTGAATTAGGCTACGCGCTAGACACCTTTTACTTCTTGGTGTGCGGAGCCCTAGTAATGTGGATGGCCGCTGGCTTTGCGATGTTAGAAGCTGGATTGGTCCGCTCCAAGAACACAACTGAAATCCTCACCAAAAACGTGGCGCTTTATGCAATAGCGAGCGTCATGTACATGGTCTGCGGCTACGCGATTATGTACGGCGGGGATTACTTCCTGTCGACTATCACCGGCGATGGCGTAGCGGGCGCCGATGAGCCAGCGACCTACGCACCCTCCGCTGACTTCTACTTCCAGGTCGTGTTTGTGGCGACTGCGATGTCGATTGTTTCCGGTGCTGTTGCCGAGCGCATGAAACTCTGGGCCTTCCTCATTTTCGCGGTTGTAATGACTGGTTTCATTTACCCAATGGAAGGCAGCTGGACCTGGGGCGGCAACCCGGTCTTCGGCATGTACACGCTTGGTGATCTGGGCTTCCTTGATTTCGCGGGCTCCGGCATCGTACACATGGCTGGTGCTGCCGCCGCTCTTGCGGGCGTGCTCCTCCTTGGACCTCGCGCCGGCAAGTATCGAGATGACGGTTCGGTCGTTGCAATTCCTGGTGCTAACCTGCCGCTTGCGACCCTCGGTACTTTCATTCTCTGGCTTGGATGGTTCGGATTCAACGGCGGCTCCGTACTGGCGACCGCATCCGTTGAGAGCGCTAACGCCGTGGCTGTCGTGTTCATGAACACCAATGGCGCTGCCGCAGGTGGCCTGATCGGAGCGCTGCTGACCGCTCGTTTTATGTTTGGTAAGGCTGATCTAACCATGGCGCTTAATGGTGCCCTGGCAGGTCTAGTCGCGATCACCGCTGGCCCCGATACTCCGTCCGCACTTCAGGCAGTTCTGTTCGGCGGTCTGGGCGGTATTTTGGTGGTCTTCTCCATCATTACTCTCGACAAGTTAAAGATTGACGATCCGGTGGGCGCAATCTCTGTTCACGGCGTCGTGGGTCTTCTCGGACTTCTGCTGGTGCCAGTCACCAATGGAGAGAACAGCAGCTTCAGCGGTCAGCTGATTGGTGCAGCAACTATTTTCTTCTGGGTGTTTATCACCAGCTTCATCGTGTTCTTCGTTATCAAAATGGTCATGGGCATCCGTGTCAGCGAAGAGGAAGAGTACGAAGGCGTTGACCTCTCGGAGTGTGGCTTGGAAGCCTATCCGGAGTTCGTCAAGGTCTAACCATCTTGCGGGCGCATTGTGAGATGCGTTGTTTGGGGGAGCTTTTGCTCCCCCTTTTTTTGATCTTTATTTTTGTCCTTACACTTTTGTTCGCAAGCTAGGCACAACCGGCAACTCGTTGGTCCATGACAAAAATAAACAAAATTAAATCAAATAGTAATTGTTCTCGTTTGCATTTCCGGTTAGAATGCTTGCATTGATTGAGACAACTGGCCACTTGGGCCGGCTCAATCTCATCGAACCACTAACCCGGATTCCCTACACGGGCATTTCCGGACCCTGCGTGACTGCGAAGCTTAGTGGGATTTGGGTCAGCGTTTGCTGACCCTTTTTTTTGGTCTGAATTTTTCTTCTCTAGCTAGCGCTCGACAAGTACAGACAGGTCTTTCCAGCGCCCAGGGACAGCACGCCATCTTTTTCAACAAGCTTGCGAAACCCCGGTGCAAGCTCCTAGTATTCGCTTCTAATCTGCTGCAGGCACTGCCCCTATGAAACTAGTCACTGCTGTTGTCAAACCTTTCAAGCTCGAAGATGTTCGTAGCGCACTCGCTGATGTTGGCGTGCAAGGAATAACCGTGTCAGAGGTAAAAGGCTTTGGAAGGCAGAAAGGGCATACGGAGCTTTATCGCGGGGCCGAGTATCAGGTCGACTTTCTTCCTAAAACAAAGGTCGAGGTGGCAGTGAGCGATGAGCAGACAGACGCCGTGGTGGAAGCAATCATTGGCGCTGCGAGATCGGGAAAAATCGGCGATGGCAAAATTTTTGTAACGGAGCTCGAACAGGTCATCAGGATTCGAACCGGTGAGAGTGGAGAGCAGGCGATCTAACTCGGCCAGCGTTCTCGACACAGTTTGACAAAGCGCTGTGCTCCTACGGACAGCGTGCTATCCCGCCTCATAACAAGTCCCACACTGCGTCGGATACGCGAGAAAGGTAGGCCGCGGACTTCTTCTAAGTCCTGGCACAAGGCTTCCTGCACCAGAATTTGATCACCGATAAAACCGATTGCATGCCCCTGTGCCAGCAGATGCAGACGTAAGCTGATCGATCGGACCTCCCATACGCCCTTAAAGTAATCGCGAATTTTCTGAGTACCCGGTCGCTCCTCGGGATCGTCCAAATAGGACGCCAGCAACGGAAGATTTGCGAGTGCGGCCTCCGGTTTACTGCGCAGCTGTTCGATCATGGGATGACTCTTAGCCACTACCAAGGTGCGTACCTCCTCAAACAGTGGAACAGAATTGAGTGCGGGCATTTGTCGCTGGAACGGGCCGATACCAAGCTCCGCGCCGCCGTTAACAACCGCCTGTAGCACCTGTCGCGAGGGCAGTTCTTCCAGCTGAAGTCGCGCATTTGGATTATTTCGGCAAAATTCAAGCACGAGCTCGGGGGCATGGTAGCGGTTGATCGATCCATTCACCGCCAGTGACAGCTTGGACTGCTCTCCACGGCGGATGTCATCAAGATCTTGTAATACGAGTAGTTCCTCATGGGCTCGGCTCTGCGCGTAGAGCAGCAGGCGCTCGCCTGCTTCAGTAAGCGCAAAGGGAGAGCGCTGAAAGAGCCGCTGATTCAGTTTAGCTTCCAATCCCGTGATTCCCTGGGATATAGCAGACTGACTGATCGCCAACTGTTCCGCGGCTCGCTTAAAACCTCTGTTTTCCGCCACGGCGGTTAAAAACTGCAGCTCTCGAACTTCAATTCGCAACATGATAGTTAAGTAAAACTTATTAAAATATAACTAATATTATCTTCACTAATAACACAAGCCAATCAATACTCTCCAGCCGAAAATGACTAGTGGGGAGTAATTGGTGGAAGTTATCGATTTGGGGCTGGAAGGTGTCGTAATTGGGGAGACGGCCATCGCAAACGTCGATGGCCGCACTGGGGAGCTTAGCTATCGCGGGGTAAACATTGAAGGACTTGTAGGCCGTCCGTTTCTGAGTGTGGTGTGGCTACTTCTGTTCGGTACTGAGCCGAGCGTTAGGGAAGAGCACGCGTTGGCCCATTACCTAATGGCGCACAGGGATCTCAGTGATGGCGAGCAAGCGATTCTGGATGCGTTACCGGTACAAACACACCCTATGTTGATGCTGCAGGCTATGGTGCCGCTTTTAGACCTTCAGGTTCGCACAGCGCTAACTCTTCCCTTTGGAGGCTCGACGGCACTAGAAGGTTTGGTCATCGCAGCACGACTTCCGACGCTCATCGCGTCCTGGCGAAGGAAGAAGCTGGGACTCTCATGGCCTTTGAAGAGTCGAAGCTTAGACCCTCTGATCGCTTTCTTAGAGTGCTTGAACGAGACTGAGCCAGATTCGGTGGCGGTGGACACGCTGTCGCAAACGCAGATTTTGCAAATGGAGCACAGTTATAACGCGGGGACCTTTGCCGGGAGAGTTGCTTTAGGTGCCCAAGCACCGCTTCAGTCCAGCGTCACGCGCGACGCTGATGGCTGTATCACCGAGTAACGCGATCAGGTTCTCGTCGCCCGCTCCTCGCAGCGTCAAAGCTGTGGACATAAAGCGCCGAAAGTCACCAATCGCTTCCACCAGGGATTCTTGAAAGCCATCGATATTCAGGCTCGAATCGAACTCATCGCTAAAGGGATTCAGTCGTTGCAGTCTGCCCAAAATCGACAGCCCAGTGCTTTCGCCTTCGGCCGAGGATGATGAGGAACCTCCGTAGAACCAATCGTAGAGGGCGGAGTCGACTTCGGATTGCAGCGCGGTACCCGAGAGCGAGTTGAGCCCCGCCTCGATCCGGGCTCGAGCCGAATCGGCTTCGGGAGTCGGTGGAA
>JBCCQO010000159.1:0-7562 GCA_039024595.1 Pseudomonadota bacterium
ATCAAAAGCTGGCGTATTCGAGTGAGAAAGCGTCGCCAAGGTTTATGGGATTTGACGAAAAGATGAGCGGATATCTGCACGAAGAGGCTGCGAACTTGGATAACAAAGCTGTTTTTTAGGAACAGCACCGCGAGCTTCGGTGTGAGACTTTTAATCCACACCTTGCCCCACACCTTTGCCCAGGAGAACAACCCGAGAAAAATGGGTAGAACCAGCTGGTGCGTATGGGCCACAACCGCCACGACTACTGACAGCAAGGCCAGGCCAAGAATCGGCACCCTTCCGGCGCTATTTCTGGTCGGACTGCTCTGTATGGCGCCACTTCTTGAAGTTGGTGACAAATTTTCAGGTCCTTGCGAACCACTATCGTGGCTCATTTGGAGACGCGCTATGGAGCTTTAGCGGATCCTAAAGCGTCTCCTTTGCAGTGCTACTAACTAGCTTGCCCTAAGCTCCTCTTGCAAGCGTTCCACGATACTACCGTCCTCGATCGTGGGCAGATCTCCCGGGTCTTCACCTTCAGCGATCGATCGCAGAACTCGTCGAAGAATCTTCCCGGATCTTGTTTTGGGCAGGGCAGACACAACGTAAACCATACCCGGGCTCGCGATTGCGCCCAGCGTCTGTCGCACATGTTCGATCGCAAAGTCCGCTGCAAAATCCTTTGTTCTTGTGACCAAAAAGGCGATCGGTTGTTGTCCCTTCACTTCATGAGTAACGCCAACGACCGCCGCTTCGGCTACCTCTACCAGTTCGCACAGTGTTGCTTCAATCTCCCGAGTTCCCAGACGATGGCCTGCTACGTTGATAACGTCGTCGGACCGCCCTAACAAGTAGTGATAGCCCTCATCATCGCAGATCGCAAAGTCGAAGGTGAGGTAAAAGACTTCGTCACCGCCGTTATGGGAATAGGTTCGGAAGTACGTCTGTTCGAAACGCTCATCGTCTCCCCAGATAGTCGTCATAGCTCCTGGGGGTAGAGGCCACCGTATCGCCAGCATGCCCTTGTCACCAGGGGAAACGGAGTGGCCGGTCGCTTCATCTATGATTCGAACGTCGTAGCCATAGGCCGCGAAGCTGGGCGAACCCCATTTAAGCGGGTGTTCTTCGACACCGGGGAGGGGGCAGAGTATCGACCAGCCAGTTTCCGTCTGCCAAAAATGATCCTTGACCTCTACCCCGAGCGCTTCTGAGGCCCACTTGGCGGTTGCTTCATCTAGCGGTTCACCGGCAAGGAAAACGTGCCTAAGACTGGAACGATCGTTCTCACTGATGTGGGTGGGGTCTTCCGTTTTGAACAGACGCATACCCGTCGGGGAAGAGAATAGAACGGTGGGTTTGTGCTTGCTTATGGTCCTCCACCAAATACCCGCATCTGGATAAAGCGGTGTGCCTTCATAGAGAATCGTGGCCATGCCCGCCAGCAAAGGGCCGTAGACGATATAGGAGTGCCCGACTACCCAACCGATGTCGGATGTCGAAAACATGGTTTCTCCCGGTCGACCATCGTAGATGTGTCGCATGGACGCGGCCAACGCAACGCTGTAACCGCCCGTATCGCGCTGCACGCCTTTGGGGGCACCCGTTGTGCCTGAGGTATACAGAACGTAGGAGGGTGCGCTTGACTCCAGCCAAACGACGGGCACCTCGTGTTCATCGATCGTTTCTAGCGCTGCGTGGTAATCCTGGTCACGATCCGGCTCTAGGGGCAGATCGTCCAGCAAGCCTCGGTTGACCAGCAGGACCGTAGCTACCTGATGGGAGACTAGCGTAAGCGCTGAGTCGAGTAGTTTCTTATAGTTTACAACTTTGCCACCGCGCAGGCCGGCATCGGCTGCAACAATTATGGATGGCCTAAGGTCATCGATGCGGTCTGCCAGTGCTTGCGAGGCGAAGCCTCCAAACACGACCGAATGCACGGCACCAATACGGACGCAGGCAAGCATCACAAAAACGGCTTCCGGAATCATCGGTAGATAAAGAAGAACGCGCTCTCCTTGCATGACGCCCTTAGCTCTCAAAAGGGCTGCACAGCGTGTCACCTCCCGGTGGAGATCCGCAAAAGAAAAGGTTTTGTCTATGCCCGTTTCACCAGATACATAGATCAGAGCTGCCTGATTTGCTCTGTCTTCAAGATGGCGATCTACCGCGTTGTAACAGAGATTCGTGTGGCCATCTTCAAAATAACTCGCAAAGGGCGGGTTTTCAGCATTGATAGCTTTTTTGAAGGGTTTGCTCCAATGAATCAGCGAAGCTTGGGTGCGCCAAAAGCTCTCTGGGTCGCTCAGCGCGTGTTCACAGAAGTCGCGAAGTTTTTGCATGAGAACCTTAGCCTTTCAATTTCTTATTACTTTTCTGCGACGCTTCCCCCGGCCTTCTTCCATGCAGAAAAGCCACCTTCTACTTGTGCAACGGGGTTCAGTCCGAGCGCTTGCATGTCTCGCGTAGCAAGCGCAGATCGCCAGCCTGAGGCACAGTAAAACACAAACTTCTTCCCCCGCGCGGCAAAGATCGGCTTGTGATAAGGGCTTTGGGGATGAACCCAAAACTCAAGCATGCCGCGCGGGCAATGAAAGGCGCCGGGGATCATTCCTTCTCGCTGGATTTCCCGAATGTCTCGTAAATCGACAAAGATCGTATTCTCAGACTCCAGTGAGTCGATGGCATCCGCAATTGGAATAGTTTCGATATCCCGTTTGGCGGCTTCGATCATCTCTTTAAAACCCAGTTTCAATGTCTTGGTTACCGAAACCTATTACTAGTGGGGAACGCTTGCTGCGCCGTTTGTAGCTGCTCGCCGAGCAGCTGAACCATCGTAGAAACTTCCGTACGCAAAAAAACCCGCAGTTTTTGCAAACTGCGGGCTCGGAATATTTTGGGATGGCCTTAGAAGCTGTAGCTAGCTCTAACTCCGGCTGTTCGTGGTCTAGCTGGACCAAACACGTACTGCGGATAAGGAGAGCCGTCGAAGCCTTCTCCAAAGGTGCCATCGGACCAGGTGTTGTCGAAGACGTTCTCGACGTAACCACTAATAATCCAATTGTCCTGCTGATAGCCGATGACTATGTCCGTTTGGTCGATGGTTGAAATACTCTGCTCTGCCAACCGTGGTGGAATCCAGTCGCCCCGGATATCGTCCTCCCAAGACCAGGCGATATTGCCAAAGATCTCACCACCGCTGCTTCCAATGGGAAAGCTCCCATTGAGCACCGCGAATGCCGTGTATTCCGGCGCGAGCGGGAGCGACTCTCCTTCGCAGTCGTCTTCGGTACCGCCGAGATCAACTGCGGCACCGCAGAACGCCTGAACGTTGTTAGCCTCCGAATCAAGCCAGGATCCACCGAAGCGCAAGGTCACATTCTCTGATAGGGCGGCATAAAACTCGATTTCACTACCCCAGCCATCGAGTACGCCAACGTTACCAGCAATCGTCTGGAAGCCAGGACCATTGGGATTCGGCTGTGTGAAGAAGGACTGTAAATCCTTGTATTCGTAGAGGAATCCGGTCCAGGACAGTTGAATGCGCCCGTCTAGTAGAGTGCCCTTATAACCAATCTCGTAGGAGGTAACCGTCTCCTCATCGAAATCCGCTGGACGATCTCTGCCAAGCAGGGCCTCTCCATCGGACGCTTGCCCGGTAGCAATATTTTCAAACCCGTAAGTGTCATAACCGCCAGGTTTGTAGCCCGTCGCGACCGAGGCGAACAACAGCGAATTATCGTTCGGGCGCCAGTTGGCGACGATGCGGAAGGTTGTGTCACTCCAGCTTTGCGAATCAGATAACGCGCCATCTGGCGTGGGTAAGACACCTTGCACACCACCGGAGAATTGAGAGCCGCCGAGGTCTGCTAATCGCTCGTTTGAGTACTCGCGTTCGTCATCGAAGTAGCGTACACCCACGGCAATATCGAACTGCTCACTGAAGGCGTAGCCAACTTCTACATAGGCAGAGTAGCCTTCATAGGCGCCGATGGTTTCGTTGTAATCGTTGATCAAACCGTTGGTTGACGGCGTGAATTCATAACCCAAGTAGTCCTCATAATAAGCGGAGCAGCCGCGGTAGGTTTGGCCCGCATACAAGTAGTAATTCAGGTAAAGGTCGCAGTAAACATCTTCGCTCTGAATATTGCCGAACGTGGTGTCGATGTCTTCGTTGTAGTACGACGCGCCTGCGTACCAACTGAGTGGCCCGTCGCCTTGAGAGGTAAGGCGAAGCTCGGTCTCGAAGTACTCACCCGACTGAAACTGTTCGTATTCAAAGAGTGTGATCGGAAGACCGTCGAAATCTTCACCGTACTCGTAGTCATGGTCTTTGTAGTGGGTGATCGACGACAGCGTTGCAAAGCCCAGATCGTAATCCATGATCAAGCCCAAGCTGAATACCTCGGCCTCGTCACGGTCACCGACTTCGTTGTTGATGTTTACATTTCGGCTGTCGCCCACATTCCAGGGCGTGCCGCCGCTCAGAAGCAGAGATTTACCGCTTGTGAAGTTCGGACCTTGTCCTGTTACACGATAAAT
This sequence comes from Pseudomonadota bacterium, assembly GCA_039024595.1. GTDB lineage: Bacteria > Pseudomonadota > Gammaproteobacteria > Pseudomonadales > Halieaceae > Congregibacter. Next base: position 4,522 of record JBCCQO010000159.1, read on the forward strand.
TGAGCCTTCCTGCTGCCGGTCATCATATTGGAGAATCAGGTCTCCGTTAAACTTCTCGGTGTTGTAGTTAAAACTGACGCGCAAGGAGTCGTTATCGTGGGCAATAAGATCCGGGCCGCCAAATAAGTTCTCGACGTAGCCGTCTTCTTCCGTATGGAACCCAGCGATGCGCATCGCAAAGTTGTCATTGATCGGTAGATTGACCGCACCTTCAAAAACGAAAACGCCGCGCTCACCGATATCGAGTTCCGCATAGCCCTCGGTGGCTTCTGTATTCGCTTTCTCAGTGATGACGTTGAACGCCCCTGTTACCGCACCTCGTGCAAACAGGAAACCTTGCGGTCCGCGAAGGACCTCTGTTCGCTCTACATCAAAAAGGCCACTGACTGCTGCACCGGTTCGACCCTGGTACATGCCGTTTACGTAGAAGCCGATCGACGGCTCGGCGCCATTTCCAAATAAGTTGGTTCGGATACCGCGGACCGCAATCGTGTCCAGGAAAGAGTCTTTAGAATTCCCTGATATACCAGGCGTAAATTGAATCAAGTCTTTGATGTCATTTAAATTTAGCAGTCTTGTCTCAGTACCCGTCATCGCAGTCATAGACACGGATACATCCAGCACCGATTCCGCTCGTTTGGTGGCGGTAACAACTACCTCTTCGAGGCTGAGTTCTTCCTGAGCGTAGAGTGGAGTGCTAGCTGCGCCAGCAAAGACCGCCATCGACACTGCTTGTGCAAGCCTTGATCTTGTTCCGGGATGGCTGACGGAGGTTTCGTTATTTTTTCTGGCTTTTGAAAATCGATGCTTAGCCATATTATCTTCCCGTGTCTCTTGGTTGTTTTCCTGTAAGAATCGGCCAGCGCAATTAGCGTCGGAGCGTTCGTAATCGAATATCGACGCTAGCTCTTGACGAAGCTTTTCGCAATACCCCAGAAACGTAAAAATATCTGTCTTCTCAAGCGTGCGTTCCTACAGGTTCGGAAAACAATCCCTTAAGTGGAACCACGGCTCAAGTGCTCGCACCGAGTTGGTGCCTTTGACTAGATCCCGGTCTTTAGATTGGTAAAGAAGCCAAGCTTCCCCTCATAGTTCTAGGGGTATGCCTTCCTCTTCGAGCGCCGTGCGCATCGACGTCAGTTGCTCCTCGTAGCGTCGCCAGCGACCGACGGAACGTGTATGAGCCGGCTGCCGAACCTGAACCGAACTCGCGGTAGTCACTGCTCCTTCTTGCTCATGGAAAGACAAACAAGCGTCTTCCCAGGGTAGCCCCAGGAAGCTGATAAGTTCTCTTGCATTGGGCTCTAAATTGGCTGCGGTATCTTCGTAGGAAACATCCAAAAACCGATCACCAAAGCGTTGCCGCCAGGTGTCCATGAGTTTGAAGTATCTCGCGTGATGACGAGCCATCTCGCTCTGCTCGTAGGAATGGGGATAAGCATCAGCGAAGAGCTGTTTGAAGCTCGCAAAGCAGGCATCCATCGGCCCCCGTCGGAGATGGACGATTTTCGCGTTTGGCAAAGACTTTAAAATCAGAGGGATATACAAAAAATTTGGTGGGAGTTTATCGACAAAGCGAGGCGCGTCGCCACGGAGCTTGGCTGTTGATGCTAGGTAGGCGCTACCTAACTTCTCTGGATCGACCTGTGCTCCAATTTCAGCCAATTTCGGAGAATAGTTTGTTTGTTCTCGATAATCACCCAAGCGACGTAGACAGTGACCGAACTGGCGAAGTTCGCCCGCAGAATGAACTTGAGAATGAGCCACAATAATACGTTCGATGAGCGTAGTACCGGTTCTAGGTTGACCAACGACAAATATGGGCGAAGGGTCGAGGTCTCCGGTTGGTCCTTGTGACAACCAGTCTTCCGTGAACGTTTCAGTGAAGGCGTCGAAGGTCGTCTGTTCGAGCGCTTCGTTAAACTCTAGCGTTTTTCGTCGCTCGCTTGCGCCCCGTTGAAACGCATGAAAGGCACCATCCCAGTCCTCGAGATCCTCGAGTTCTTTGCCCAAGCCGTAGTACAAAAATGCGAGGGCTCTGGGATTCTTAACTTTAGCTATTAATCCTTCGAGCGTTCTTACGTGATCTCGATCTGTAGCTTTACGTAGACCGGACATTAGCCAGTGCGCATTAGGGTGCCCGGGAACACGCTCGATGACATGTTCCAAAATATGCGCAGCCTGGTCGGTCCTATCTAAAAACCGATGGTTATTCGCAAGATTAATTTGAAAAGGGATACTCTCTGGATCACCGGCTAAAGCGCGTTCGTACCAACCACCCGCTATCTCGTGCTCTCCCAATTGGCCGTGCACCTGCCCGATCAGGTCTAAAATATGGGGGTTGTTGTCTGCGTGGGCCACGGCTTTTGCCAACGCCGCATCTGCACGGCCAGCGTGACCAGCTCTGACAAGCAGAAATGCTAAGTTGGCCCAAGCAGCTCCGTGATCTGGTTTGAGCCTTGTAACCGAGCCAAAGGCCTGAATAGCGTTCCCGGTTTCTTTTATCTCTCTGGCGATCAATCCGACAAGAAAGTGGGCTTCTACCAAATCCGGTTTTGCAGATAGCAGCTTTCGGCAGCACGCGGACGCCTCATTGATCCGTCCGTGGTTGAGATGGGCGAGACCCTCACGCAAAGCGGTTTGCATCCAGGGTTGGATCGGGGTAGTGCTCTCTTGCATCGTATTTCCACTCTAGGAAAAATCAATCTTGCCTGCTGCAACCCCGTCCTAGCAAATATATGTGAGAACCGCTGGTAAGTCAGACTTTCTAGAGAACGCATCACAACACCTCAAGGGAAGTAAGGCCAAGACCATTGTTTGGGAGTGATTCCAAGCTTTGTTACGGGGATTACGGTCTTGTTGATTGACCAGGCTGCAAGCGTTACCCGCAGTCCATTTCAGAATGCATAGTTGATGTTGAAGCCAAGCAGCTCTTGATTTTCATTGCTCCGGCCGGTGACTGTAGCCAGGTAGGCTTCTAACGCCAGGCGTTCATTGTGTACGGTTCGAATGCCCGCGTTTACAACGAATCCGTTATCGTC
>JBCCQO010000160.1:0-7555 GCA_039024595.1 Pseudomonadota bacterium
AACCCTGACTTTGCGCCAGTTTTCTATCACCTGAGTGAAGAAGTGAGTGAACGCCGCCTGGGATTTCAGTCCATCGCCAACAAGCGAAGCGAGCGGGAATACCTTGAGCGTTTTCAAGTCGCCGACGATGCGGGCGGGCTTCTCAAGCACATGATTGATCAGAGTTTGGTAGACACCTGGCGCAACGACGTTGGCGCAAGACTGCAGGCCCTAAACGCGGCGGACGCCTCCGCTCTCGAGAACCCGGTTTCCGTGAGTTTTGGCGTTAACAATAGCGGCTACACAGCAACTGTATTGATTGCTGAACCGGCAAAGGAGATTTTCTGGCGCACGGGCACTAGCGGTGAGATGCGAAGCACCGGATCAACGGGGCAAACCAATCTCCAGACCGGACTCCCCGCGCCGAAACAGTTTTTCAACCTACCGATCAATCAGCGCAATACCACCATAGACGTGAGCTACGTGGACCTGAACGACGTTGAGCAGGGTCCTTTCAGCTTTCCCTTTGAGGGGAAAAAGGAGAGTGCAGATGCCAATCAGAGAATTCTGGAGTCCACGAGCACAAGCTGGCTTAGCTTCCGAGAGTTCAATGGCAAACGCCTGTTGTACTTCTCTCACCTGATGACCTACCGAGGCAGCCTGAAAGAAATACGCTACGGGCTTAACAGCAGTAAACCGACACGAAGGTATCGCTTCCCCGCCTGGCGAAAGGCCGGCATCGCACCAATTGATGAGAAGACGCCTCTGTATATCGAAGTGCCCCGTTCTACTCGCTACGCTACCGTTCAACTGACCTACAAGGACGGCAGTAAGTCGGAGGTGCAGCGTTTCGACTATGTAAGGTAGCGTTGAACTTTACGATCGTCCCGCTTCGTTTAGTTCAGCAAGTCGTCTCAACGAACTCGCCGACCGGCTATGTATATGACCAAGCAGAATGGCTGAGCGCCTAAGCAATCGCGGCATCTTTATGCTCGCTGTCGCGTCCGCGTTCGTTACTGCCAACGCCTACTACATTCATCCCATCATCGGCCGCGTCGCCGACAGTTTTGGCGTGGGCAATGGTCTGGTCGGTATCGTTCCTGCACTCAACCAATTTGCGCTAGCACTGGGTGTCCTCTTGTTATTACCCCTGGGCGATCGAATGAGTAATCGTCGCTTAGTGTCACTGTGTTTAAGTGTCCAAGTGCTCGCGCTTTTGTGCATGGCGATCACCCAGAGCTTTGTCGTCTTTGTGTTTGGGTCGACTATCCTGGGTTTTTTCACCATCACCCCTTACCTTCTCCCCGCGTACGCCTCAAAAAGGGTGGAAGTCGCGAGCCTGGGGTTTGTAACTGCGGTTCTCACCGCCGGTGTGCTTGCCGGCGTACAGGTCAGTCGTCTGGCTTCTGGGGTCATCGCTGAATATCTAGGGTGGCGTGTGGTGTATTGGGTCGCCGCATCGCTTATGGCTGTTGCCGCAGTGGCCCTCCCGTTGATTATGCAGAGTGAAAAAAAGCAAAGAGACGCAGCCATTCCTTCCTACGGGAGCTTGTTGTCTTCCTTGTATGGGCTAGCGTTGCAGCACCGGCGCGTCGTTGTTTCAGGCCTTATTCAAGGTTTAAATTTCGGTATGTTCATCGCGACCTGGATGGGCATCGGCCTGCACTTAACCAGCGACCGGATGAACCTGGGTACCGACATTGTCGGCTATCTGGCCGCCTTTTCCGGAATAGCCGTTCTGTTCACACCGATGGCGGGACGCTATGCCGACCGCTATGGTCCAGAGAGAGCCCGCTTGTTCGCCGCCTGCGCACAGCTCGTTGGCATTGCCACCTACGCACTTACCGGTTCGACTTGGTGGTATTTGCTGCTGCCCATCGCAATTACCGCCATCGTCGGTCCGATCATCGACGTGAGCGGTCGCATGACCGGACTTAGCCAGCCGCCGGATGTACGCACCAGGATGATGAGTTTGTACATCACATTGATGTTTCTCGGCGGCAGTGTTGGTAGCTGGGGTGGCACGGTCGCCTACGACCTGGGCGGCTGGAGCGGCACAGTCGCGCTTATTTGCAGTATGTCCCTAGCCGTGTGTTTGTTGTCGTATCAGCAGTACAGATCGTCTCTGGTCCAGCGATGATGCTAGGATTCCGACATCGATGCATCAACGAATAGGAGATGACGATGACAGGTAGTTGCGCGTGCGGCTCGGTCAGCGTGTCGACGACCCGAAAGCCGGATTTTATTCACGACTGTAATTGCGGGTTGTGCAGAAAAGTAGGTGCAGGATGGGGTTACTTCGTTTCCCAAGAGGTTGAGGTCACCGGTGCTACAAACATTTTTGAAAGGCCGGACAAAAAAGTGCCCACCGCAAGCATGCATTTTTGCCCGACTTGCGGCACGACCACCCACTTCACACCTTCAGCGGCGCAGCGCGCCCAACAGTCATGCGCTGACTATGTCGGGGTCAATGCGAAGCTGTTTTCGCCCTCTGAGCTCACAGGTATCGAGATTCGATTTCCTGATGGTGCCAACTGGAGTGGCGAAGGAGACTTTAAGTACAGGCGCGCCCCACTAAAGTTCGGTGAGGAATCACCCTACTAGTTCGGATGACGCCCACCTTGTACTCAGTGCACAACAACAGTCAATTAGAACTGGTAACGCCCCTGTAAAGCGATCGACAACGGTCGCTCAGCAATTGCAAAGTAGCTGTTTGAGTTAGTGAAGGCCACGTCATTTCGCCACGCATAGGTCACTTCGTCGGTCAGGTTTTTTCCGATCAAGGAAACACTCCACTTGCCGTCCGTGCTGGCAAGAGACATACGTACGTTGAGCTGCGTGTAAGCCTCGTGCACGGTATTAGGGTCTAAATCCAGCGCAGAGAAAAATTCATCTCTAAAGTTAAGATCGACCGAAGTGCGTAGATCTAAGGCTGGCGTCAGCGGAACCGTGTACACCGCGTTGATGTTTGCGCTCCATTCAGGCGCGTAGGTCAGCGTTTCGCCCGAGAGGTCCTGTCCACCGGTTTCACCGGGGGCTATGTTTGTACCGTCTGGACGCAAGCATCCAGGGTTGTTCACCGGATCGGCAGCCTGGGGGATCGTACAGGTCGCGCCGGTGAAGGTATCGTAGCTGGCGTCAAGGTAAGCAACCGATGCGGCGATTGTGAACTGTTCAGAAAGAATCGCGCGGCCATCGATTTCTAGTCCCCGGCTTGTCGCTTCCCCCGCGTTACTGACGCGGAATACGTCACCAACCAATGAGCTAACCTGCAGGTCTTCGTACTCAGTCTGGAAGAAGGCAACGTTTAGTTCCGCCGCTCCTTGCAGCAGTATCATCTTCGCGCCGATCTCGTAAGAGACAACCTGCTCGTCTTCATACTCCAGCACGGACGGGTCTACACCCGGGTTCACTTCGCCAGTCGGCTCACCGGTCAGCGGATTACCCAAGCGAATTGTCTCGCCAGCTCCGCTGTAGGATTCGTCGAAGCCACCTGCTTTAAAGCCGGTGCTTACGCTGGCATAAAGCATGGTCTCTTCTGTGGGGTACCACTGCGTATTAAATGTAAAGGTCACGCCGTCGTCGTTTCGTTCCAGACCACGAAAGGTGTGCGAGCGAACATCGGAGGTGAGTTCACCGGTGAACGGGTTTGCGAAAAGAACGTTCGGTCCCAGTCTAAAGCCCAGAGCCGGGTTTGACGGGTTCACCTTATCCAAGTCCTTGCGCTCCTCTTGGTAGCGAACGCCAGCGGTGAAGCGAAGGGTTTCGGACGCTGACCAGGTACCCTGACCGAACACCGCCCAAGACTCTGCTTCTTGATCGAACAGCTGAGTAACGGGATCCGCGCCGTCAACGATCACAAGAGCCGGTACAGAAATTGGACCAGAAAGGGCAAAGTCGAGATCTGTGTTGATGCGGCGCACTTCGAGATCGGCCTGCTGGTAGTAACCTCCTAAAATCCAATCTAGGCTGCCCTCGCCATTCGAAACCAGCCGCACCTCTTGGCTGTACTGGTCATATTCCTCTTCCGAATTGCGATTTAGCGCTGCGGTCGCGGCCAGGTCCGTGTTTGACTCATCTATACGGGTGTATCCGGAGTAGGCGCTGATACTGGTGAATGTTGCGAAGTCTAGATCCCAGTTGACCGTAAGCGCGAACACGTCCGTTTCGACGTCTCTCGCATTCGGCGCATCGGAAGCGCCTTGATCCCGCTCCGAAACCACCGGGAACGGTACGGTTCCAGCAAAATTCTCTTGGCCAGCGAAGTCCGATTGGTAAATAACACCCGGGTTATTGCTTGATAGAAAATCGCCAACTTCATACTTTGCATCGACGGTGACCGTATCCGACGCGTCCCAGCGCAGGCTTCCGCGCGCGTAGAGGTTGTCGAAGTTGGGGCCGTCCTCGTTCTGCGTGACGTCCGACCACCATCCATCGAGCGAGTCGTGGCGAACGGCCAAACGTCCCGCGAGCGTGTCGCTTAACGGGCCAGATACCATAAGATTGTATTGTTGCTCGTTATGATCCGGGGCCCATAGCGCTTCAACGGAGCCTTCAAATTCGTCACTCGGCTTCGCTGAGGTAATACTGATCGCACCCGCGATTGCGTTTCTTCCGAAGAGGATGCCCTGGGGTCCTTTCAGTACCTCTACCCGCTCTAAATCCATGGTTATAGGTACTGCCGATAAAGATGCGCGCCCTGCGTAGACACCATCAATGTACATACCCACCGATTGCTCAAAGCCCGCGTTGGTTCCAGAGCCAATCCCGCGAATAAATAGGTTTGGGGTGAGTGCACCGCTGTTTATGTTGACGTTGGGAATATAAGTGGTGAGTTCCTGCAAGTTGGTGATTGCAAGGTCTCCGATACGCTCTCCATCCACTGCGGCAATTGAAATAGGGACGTCTAACGCAGATTCCGCTCGAAGCTGCGCAGTGACCATGACTTCTTCCAGGACGGGTTGCTGCGCAATTGAATGCATTACGGGTAGCAGAGCAGCACAGCCGATGGGTAGTACATGCAGCTGAGCGAGACGCGTTTTCTTGTAGGGAATCATCTTCATTACCTGTCCTTATTTTCGTGCGGTTCACAAGTGCGAGATCACCGGTAGCGAATAACGAGACGTCAGGAGGAGGCGCGAGCTATGGAGACGAATGGGTTCCGATTGGCTTGCGGCGGTGATCTTGGCTTTCGTTATTTGCGTGCACCGTGCCAATAAAATAATATGACGCGGTGCATGCCAAAGCAATGGTATTTATAAACACAATCGACCGCGTTCTGAGCCGCGCTCACTGGGTTTAGAGTTGAGTCAGAGTTCAGCCAGCGTTTAGAAAGTCATCGAAATCGACTTAGCAACCTGCCCTTGGCGCTCCGTTCAGCGGAATGAAGGTCTGTCGGCTGGCTAGTAGTGGAAGAGTTACGACTCCTAAGCGCCGCTATTCGGGCATCGCTGGTTTAGCTACCTTCTTACTGCGCTGCACTTTCTCTAGGCGGCTAGAGGCTCTGTGTTGCTATGGGCCGGAACAAAGTGTCGAAAGAAAAACGAGAATCATAGAATGCGCGCCTTTTTCATCATTTTCTTCGTATGTTCGACTTGCATCGTTACTGCGCTAAGTGGATGTGATTCCCGTACTCCAGCGCCGGCGACGAAATCGGTTTCCGGGGATTCTTCACCCGTTCTCCCTCCACCGGGCGTTGCCACCGAGCACACCAAACGTGCGAATACGGACGCCGCCAGTTCAATGAATATTGCGCGAGCCAAAGACCAAGAACGCGCGTCTCGGGGCTTATTGGCTCAGCTCGAGCGTGACGCAATTGTCAATGACGAGGGTCGCACCGTATGGGAGGTCGACGCCCTTGCGTTCCTCGATCAGGCTGCGCCTGACTCGGCCCATCCGGCTCTATGGCGGCAAATGCAGCTTACCGCCATGCACGGTTTGTTCGAGGTCACGGACGGTATCTATCAGGTAAGAGGTTACGACCTCGCGGTGATGACCATCATTCGAGGTGCTAGCGGTTGGATAATTGTAGATCCACTCACGACCGTAGAAACCGCCGCCGCAGCCCTTGAGCTGGTGCAACAGACTCTTGGCGAACGACCCGTCTCCGCTTTGATCTACACCCACAGTCACGCGGATCACTTTGGCGGCGCTGAGGCGATCATCGCAGCTCCGGCCAACGATGGACGTGCAGTTCCGGTAGTCGCTCCTTTTGGCTTTACAGAAGAAGCGGTGTCAGAAAATCTAATGGCCGGTGGGCATATGTCTCGTCGATCCGTTCTGATGTACGGAGGGTCTCTTAAACCCGGTCCCTCCGGGAAGATCGGATCCGGGCTAGGACCCGGTTTGGCGTCCGGTCGTATCAGTCTCGTTAGGCCCACCATAGAGCTCCCTTCCGGGGTGACGGATCGGGAGATCGACGGGGTGACTTTTGAGTTTTCCGACGCTGGTGGGACCGAAGCGCCGTCCGAGCTGGTGTTCTATCTTCCCGAATTTAAAGCCCTTTGTACCGCTGAGGTTGTATCGGGAACCTTTCACAACATCCTGACGATACGTGGAGCTAAAGTGCGCGACGCTCTCGGATGGAGTAAAGCCATCGACTCAATCCTGCGTCGTTATTCTGGCAGAACCGAGGTGATGTTTGCGTCCCACCATTGGCCAGTCTGGGGCGCCGACGAAATCGAACAACAGCTGCGCCAGCATCGAGACCTTTACCGCAGCGTACACGACCAAACGCTAAGATACGCCAATGCGGGAGCCACTATCGCGGAGCTACCATCGCTGGTGGAAGAGCCGAGCTTTGCGACCGACAACATGTCGGTGCGGGGCTACTACGGTTCTCATAGGCACAATACCAAAGCGGTCTATCAACACTACTTTGGATGGTGGGGTGGCAATCCCGCGGACTTCGATGCGCACCCTCCGGTGGAGCGCGGTCTGCGATTTGTTCGCGCGGTAGGCGGGTCCGCAAAGGCTCTAGCGCTTGGGCAAGAAGCCTTCGCAGACGGAGACTACCGATGGGCGGCCGAAGTGCTGGCCAATACGGTTTTCGCTGATCCAGAGAACGAAGATGCAAGAATTTGGCTTGCCTCTACCTACGAGCAACTCGGGTTCGTCGCCGAAAGTGGGGCGACCAGGAACTATTATCTGACTGCCGCCCAAGAGCTTAGGACAGGAAAACGGCGCGGAAGTCGTTTGGATGAAGGCGCGGACTCCTTCTTGGAGGCCGTCCCCACCGAGGCTCTATTCGATGCTCTGGCTGCGCGCTATAACCCGGCTTTGATTGATCGGGATCCGTTCACCCTGCAGTTCGTGTTCACTGATACCAATGAAACAATCAGCGTTGACGTGGGCCGCGACGCCGCCTTTCCCCGTTACGGTCACCAGGCAGAGGCGCCCTTAGCTGAGTTTTCAACCACTCGCGCCTTGTTCAACCGTCTTGTTCTCAAGGAAAGCAGCGCACTGATGATGATTGTTACGGGGAAGATCAAAATTGCGGGCAAGCGAGCCGCCGTGTCTGAATTCTTTGACGCGCTGGAAGAGCCTCCCAACGATTTCCCTGTCGCCACTCCCTAGC
>JBCCQO010000161.1:0-7553 GCA_039024595.1 Pseudomonadota bacterium
GTGGGAACGACCACTGCGCGCAGCGTTAGGGAAGACTTTGCAATCGCGGCAACATGACAAAGGCCGTAGTCTGAGCGATCACCACAAAGGAATACAACGTCCATCGATCAAAGGCGAAGATTGACCTAGCTGCCGATTGAAGAAGCTATTGCCGATACGACGTCATCAACGTCCCGCTCGGTCAAGCGAGGCGACAGAGGTAGAGACATAGTCTCCTGTCCATAGCGATATGCGTTCGGGTATTCCGCTGGCTTCCAGTTGAAGAGCTGCTGGTACGCTGGATGCTCGGGAATACTAAGGTAGTGGACGCCCACGCCAATGTTCCTTTTGTTCAATGCATCCATCATGGAGTCTCTGCTGATTCCACATTGGCCTGGGTCAATGCGAATAGTGAAAAGGTGGAAAGCGTGCCGCGTATCCGGCTCAGGAAGCGGCGGAAGCCCAATAGGAAAAGAGCTCATCTCATCTCGGTACCGAGTCCACAGTTGGCTTCGTTTCTTCCAGTTCTTTTCGATGTCTCGAAGCTGATGAATACCGATCGCGGCCACCAGATCGGTCATGTTGTACTTGAAACCTACCTCACAAACTTTGTAGTGGCGATAGCCCTGGTCCGAATAACGGCGCCACGCATCCCGCGACATCCCATGGAGCGCTAGGATTTTGATTCGAGCGGCATCTTTTTCAAGCTTGGAAATCACCATGCCTCCTTCGACGGTGGTGAGATTCTTGGTCACGTAAAAGCTAAAACATCCGAAGTCACCGAAGGTTCCAACCGGACGCCCCTTATAGGTCGCTTCAACCGCATGCGCGCAGTCTTCAATGAGTTTGAGATTGTGTTTCTCTGCCAAGCTCACCAGCGAGTCCAGATCGCAGGGCCGTCCGGCGTAGTGGACGAGAAGAATAGCTTTCGTGCGAGGAGTAATAGCCTGGGCTATCGAGAGAGCTTCAATGTTCTGTGTAGTTGGGTTTACATCTACCAACACTGGCGTCGCACCGGAGTGAATAATCGCATTAACGGACGCGCAAAACGTCATTGCAGTCGTGATGACTTCGTCCCCAGGTCCTACCCCGCTCGCTAACATACTCAAGTGTAGGGCGGCGGTGCAGCTGTTAACCGCAACGGCGTGTTCGGTCTGCTTGTATTCAGCAAATGCCTTTTCAAATTCGAAGACTTTAGGTCCGGTGCCGAGCCAACCGCTGCGCATCACGTTTTCCACCGCAGCGACCTCATCCTCGCCGATGACCGGTTCTCCGTACACTAGATAATCTGAACGCATGCAGTTCTCCGATACGCGGAATGCGACGAGCAAGTCTCTGTCAGCATTATAAGGAAGTGAGGGGAATCTATTCACTACGATAACTGCGGCACCATAGGCGTAGCCTTAAGCAAAGCGAAAGACCTAGCAAGATAGGATGCGAAGGGGATTACCGTATAGAATCGTGCGAAACCTGCCATAAGGTAACGCTCAGTGAATAGCGGCCGGAAGCGTCACAGTCAACGAATAGCGAGAAATCTGGTCAGGGGGACCCGCAGTGTATTTTTCTATGGCTCAAAAAGACATTGTCCGATCTGCAATAAAACATTCAGAGTGTTCAGAAGCGCCGGTACACCGCCTCGCGTAGAGGCTCAGTGCTGGAGCTGCGGTGGTCTGGAAAGACACAGATTCTTCGCATTGGAAGCAGAACGCTTTCTCGCGACCTCTGCAGAAGGGCCATCGAGGGTGCTCCACGTTGCGCCTGAAGAATGTTTAGAAAACATAGTTCTGGGTGCCGCCAATCACTGCGTTCAAATTGATCTACTTCGCGACGATGTAGATCTTAACGCCGACCTCACACGCCTTCCTTTCCCTAATGAGACCTTCGACGCGATCATCTGCAATCACGTGCTAGAACACGTGGCCAACGACAAGGCCGCACTCAAAGAGTGCAAACGCGTCCTTAAGAGTACGGGTACCGCGATTCTCTCCGTACCAGTTAAAGGTGAGCTTACTTTTGAAGATGCGAGCATCACCTCTGAAGAAGACCGGATCCATTACTTTGGGCAAAAAGATCACGTTCGCCAGTACGGGGAAGACTTTGGGGCTCGCTTGGAATCACTAGATTTTGAAGTGGATAAGAAGACTGCAGACGATGCTTTCACGCAATCGGAAGTGCTTCGCTTCGGCCTAGGACCCGGTACCGGGAGTTACTACCTTGCGAGGAAACGGCTGAGCGCCTAACGCGATGTTTGCGAGGTAGGAATACTGTGTCAGTATCTCGCCGCCAACGCAGAGATCAGGATCAGTGGATGACCGAAAAGTACGCAGATATCGTCAAGCGCGTAGAGGAAATTTCTCAGAAACTAGAAAGCGAAGACATACCTCTCGAAGAATCCATTGCTGCTTTTGAGGAAGGGATGAAGCTCACCCAAAAAGCACAGGAACTGCTTGAGAAGGCTGAACAACGTATTCGGCTAATAGAACAGCAATCACAGGATGATTCAGAGACGCGCGATGAATGAGCCTCAGTGCCGCTCAAGGAGAAGGCTGGCACTGCTTAAGCAAAAGGTAAAAGCCTTGGAAGCGGTGCTCTAGGTGGAGTCGGAATTGCTCAAAGCCGCACTTTCCCATCTTGAGAAAAGTCCCGGTAAACGATTGCGTCCCCAGTTGGTTAAAGCTGCTGCTGCTGCCTGCGGCGGCGGCCCAGCGGAAGCTGCCGCAGAGGCGATCGAACTAATCCATACCTACTCGCTTATTCATGATGATCTTCCAGCGATGGATGATGATGATTTGCGGCGAGGGCAAGCGACTCTGCATGTCGCGTTCGATGAGGCAACAGCAATCCTGGTAGGAGACGGCTTGCAGGCTAGGGCATTTGAGTTACTAGCTAATGATGAAACTTTGACTGCACGACAGCGCATTGATCTCATAGCATGCCTAGCGAGCGCTGCCGGTTTTGACGGTATGGTTGGAGGGCAAGCGATTGATATCTCCTCATCCGATGCTGCGATGGAATTAAAGGAACTTGAGAAAATGCATTCCCTTAAGACCGGCGCACTTATTTCAGCAGCCCTTGAAATGGGGGCAATTGTGGCCGAAGGCTCGTGTGAGCAGAAACAGGTCTTGCGCGCCGTGGGGAGCAAAGTGGGTCTAGCATTTCAAATTGTGGATGACGTAATCGATGTACGAGGCAGCCATGCTGCGCTCGGAAAAACTCCAGGCAAGGACGCCGCCGCAGGTAAGTCCACCTACGTTTCCCTGATGGGCCTGGAAACCGCCGAGAAGCGCGCAGCGACGCTACTTAACGAAGCGCTTGGACTGCTTGCCGATTGGGATGATTGCGCGTCGCAACTCAGCGAACTGCTGATAAGGCTGGTAAAGAGAACGTCTTAGTGCTGTTGGAAGGCGGCAGGAACTAAATGGGAACCAAGAAGACAATCCGAGTTGGCCTCTTGCTGCCAATGCTTCCCTAGTCCGACTCGTCAAACATATGACCAAGCTTGCTACCCTTGGTGGCAAGATATTTCTCATTGTGAGGATTGCTACCCACATGCAGGGGTATCCGCTCAGCTACCTCGACACCCTGCTCTTCCAAAGCCTGAATTTTCCGCGGATTGTTTGTCAGCAAGCGTACTTTTTTAACGCCCAAATGCTCAAACATGGGCCTGAGGATACCGTAGTCTCGCATGTCAGCCCCAAAACCCAGCTGCTCATTCGCCTCGACCGTATCGGCACCCTGATCTTGGAGATTGTAAGCCTTAATTTTATTGAGCAAGCCGATTCCGCGACCCTCTTGCCGAAGATAAAAAACCGCACCGCGGCCTTCATGAGCGATCATGCGCAGCGCTGCCTGCAACTGATTGCCGCAATCGCAACGAAGGCTAAACAGGGCGTCGCCCGTGAGACATTCAGAATGCACGCGTGCCAGAAGCGGTTCGTCGCTGCGGAGATCCCCCAGCGTTAGAACGACGTGTTCTTTATTGGCGTCGGCGTCCTCAAAACCATGCATCTCAAACACTCCCCAATCGGTGGGAAGTCGCGAAGACGCAACAAACTGTAGTGACACAAAAAAGTCCGGTCCAAACGGGGGCGCAAGTCTACCAGAGAGTATCGCCGCTACGAACTTGACCTTCGGACGGAAATTACACCCACTTTAGAAGCGCGCTTCGAGCGTCAGCACCCCGTTTTCATCAACCATCTGCACATGTTCCAGAAAACTCATACCCAGCAACACGTCCACCGGAAAGTCGCCCTTAATGACAGTGGCCTCCACCGAATTGACTCGAATGCCTCCCACATCGACCGAATCCAAGAGCAGATTTCTACCGGGTACCTGTGAGCCCGCTGTGGTTACTCGCACCGGCGTACCCGCGGAGGGATCGATTCCCAGTGTCTGTGCGTGACGCTCGCTCATCGCAACGATGTTAGCTCCAGTATCGACAATCACCGAAACCCGGACTCCGTTGATATCGGCGTTGGTTCGATATTGACGAGCTTGATCCAGTGGAATGCGCACCGCTCGTTTTTCCGGTGCGGCGAACTGTCCACTGATCCGTTGCGAGACTCCCAGTTGCTGACGCTGTCCGTTGATCTCAACAATGGCGCTTTTCGAGTCAGCGGAGATAAGCCGAACGCCACCCGCACTCTTCCCTTCTTTCAGAGTTGTACGACGACCGTCAATACGTAGCACCGCAGTACCGGGAAGCAGCGCTTCAACGACTAAATCAATTGCGAGTGAGAGTTGAGGGTAACTGAGCAAAGAAAAGCTCAACCATAACACTCCGGCTCCCGTTCCCGTCCTTAGCCTTAAAGCAGCCAACGGCGCGCGCTTACTTGAGTTTGGTCTCTTACAATCGGGCATGCTGAATCCCTGTTGTAGGTCCTTTGTTCCGGAGCGGTGTTCATCGCAGAACGGCGAGCACCTCAGTCTGTATACAAAGCATAAGAACCGCGTTCGCCATTACCCCAGCGACTATGTCATCGATCATGATGCCGAAGCCGCCCCGCGTGTTTGCATCGAGCCAACCGATCGGCCAGGGTTTGACAATATCAAACAGGCGAAAAAGCAAAAACGCGACGCAGAGAAACCCTGCCGTCTTCGGTATCGCCCACACAGCGATCCACAGGCCTACAAACTCATCCCAGACTATACCGCCATGATCATGCACGCCAAGAGCTCGGCTTGCCGAGCCGCAAAGCCAGACCCCTAAGATCGTGATTGGGACAAGCAAGAATGCATGCACGGCTGGTGTAAGGGCCGGTGCTAGCCAATACAGTGCTAAAGCCAGAAGCGTGCCCGCAGTCCCGGGAGCGATAGGTGAAAGCCCCGACCCGAAACCGAAGGCCAAGAACTGGATCGGATCTCGAAGGTTCGGACGAATAGCAGCAGGATCGATCTTCATAGATTCGCTAGCGGCAGAGCTGTACCTGGGCTAAAAGTGCTGGAAGCCTTGCCGGTCCACTTCAAAATCACAGTCTACTCCGGAACCGGATACAAAAGTGCCTATGCGGGTGCAGCCTTCGGGTAGGTTGAGCTGACTAGGCAGGCTAAAGCAAAGCTCAAAATCCTCTCCTCCACAAAGCGCCCAATTCGTTGCTTTTTCGCTACTGACGGAGCGCGTAAGCGCCGGCGAGAGCGGTAGTTGGCTGCTCTCTATGCGCAGGCCTAAGTCACTGGCCCTCGCAATATGGCCTGCATCTGCGAGTAGACCATCCGACAGATCGATCGCGGCACTGGCCATACCTCGCAATTGTCGCGCCAGCGCAATCGCAGGTCTTGGTTTCCAAAAGCGATCGACCAGATAGCGACTGTCTGGCACAGAGGCCTCAAGCTCGCCCCTTACAATGGCGAGTCCCGCGGCTGCATCACCCAAGGTACCACTCACGCAGAGTGCGTCGCCTTCTTTAGCGCCATCGCGACGCAAAGCTTTGGACTCCTCTACCGCGCCCAGCACCTGCACCGTTACCGTCAGCGGGCCACGGGTGGTATCCCCGCCAACGAGCGGAATGTTGAGAATCTGGGTTGCCTGTTCAAGACCTAGTCGGAAGGAGGCCAACCACGGTTGATCTGCGCAGGGCAGGGTCAGAGCCAACAGGCAGCCAATGGGGCGAGCACCCATCGCCGCTAAGTCGCTGGTAGCTGCCGCTAGCGAACGATAGGCGATTAGGTCCGCATCACTATCTTCGAGAAAATGCACCCCCGCGACCATCGTATCTATCGATACGCATACCGATTCACCGGAGGCGAGTTTCAGAAGTGCTGCATCATCGCCGTTACCCAAACGAATAGAGCTATGTTTCCTATGGGCTTCTTGACCGCCTTCTGGGACTTTTGCCTCTTTCTTACTTATGGCGTTTTCCACGCCTTCGGTAACACGATCGCGTCGCGAGGCGTCGATATCGTGCGAGCGAGCGGCGCGCGGGTCAGCGTTAGATGTGCCTAGATTCAGGAAATACCGTTGAATTAGATCAAACTCGCCGCTCTTTTCGCCGTCGCTCGCATCGAAGTTCTCGCCGAACTTCTCATCGAAAAAAGAGCCGCTGCGTTCCGAGTCAGTCATTGCAACGAACAGCGCCTAAGATCTTGCAGCAACCTCTGGTTGTCGAAAAACGTGAGCGAGCTTGTCCAAAACACCGTTGATATATTTGTAGCTTTCCGTGGCGCCAAATTTTTTCGCCAATGCGACGGACTCATTGATAACGACGCGGTAAGGCACATCTATTCGCTCACGCAACTCAAGGCTGCCCATACGAAGTAGCGAGCGCTCAATGGGGTCGAGCTCGTCAATCGGCCGGTCTAAAAGCGGCTCAAACGCTCTGTCTAGCTCATCCGCTCCGGCCGCGACGCCGGCCAGTAGTGTCTGAAAGTATTCCAAATCTACAACGGCAAAATCGTAGTCGGTCCGAAACTCTGCCTCTATCGCGCTTGGCGACGCACCGGCCATATGCCATTGGTAAATTGCTTGTAGCGCGTAGTGGCGTGCCTTTCTGCGTCGCGCTACCAGCTGTTGCTGCGCCTGCTTGTGTTTTACCTGCTTAGCCACTTCAATCGAACTGGCCCAGCAAATTAACCATTTCCAGCGCCGAGGCGGCGGCTTCCGCCCCTTTATTGCCCGCTTTCGTGCCAGAACGCTCGATAGCCTGCTCGATACTGTCGACGGTTAGCACACCAAAGGTGACTGGCAGATCATGATTGAGGCTGACTTGCGCTATACCTTTCGTGCATTCGCCAGCGACGTGCTCAAAGTGCGGCGTTCCCCCACGAATAACGGCGCCCAACGCGATGATTGCAGCATATTCGCCGCTTTTTGCGACTTTTTGGCACACCAGCGGAATTTCGAACGCGCCCGGTGCTCGCACGATTGTCATCTGCTCATCGCTGACACCATGCCGCCGCAGCGTGTCGATTGCGCCTTCCAACAAATGCTCGACAACGAAACTGTTCCAACGCCCAACCACCAGTGCGAAACGACCGGAAGGAGGGGCAAAATTGCCCTCGATTTCTTTAATCTCACTCATGCTCAACTACTTCTGTCACTCAGATACTATTCAGCTCTTCGGAGGCGATTACTTCCA